>JBIIBI010000168.1:0-2599 GCA_044239485.1 Microbacteriaceae bacterium
GTGGTCACCGACACCTGGATCTCGATGGGTCAGGAATCAGATAAGGAACGGCGCATCGCGGACTTCGCGGGATACGGGGTCACGGCCGAACTCATGGCGCTCGCGCAGTCGGACGCGCTCTTCTTGCACTGTCTTCCCGCCTTTCGCGGTTATGAAGTTGATGCCGAGGTGATCGACGGTCCGCAGAGCGTCATCTGGGACGAGGCCGAGAATCGCCTTCACGCACAGAAGGCGCTGATGCACTTCCTCCTCACGGCGTCGTAACGGCACTAACCGTAGGATTGACCAATGGCGACGAACGAGGGTTCCCTCTGGGGAGGACGCTTTTCGAGCAGTCCGTCACCGGAACTCGCTCGCCTGTCGAAATCGACTCATTTTGATTGGCGACTAGCGCTCTACGACATCGCCGGGTCTCGGGCGCACGCCCGAGCGCTGGCCAACGCCGGACTGTTGACCGAGTCGGAACTGTCCGACATGCTCGCCGGACTCGATAGCGTTGCCGCGGCCATTGAATCGGGTGCCCTGGTTGCCCAGGAATCCGACGAGGACGTCCACGGCGCACTCGAAAACGCACTCATCGCCGAGGTCGGGACTGAACTGGGTGGACGCATCCGCGCCGGCCGCAGCCGTAACGACCAGATTGCTACTCTCACGCGCCTGTACCTGCGGGACGCAGCGCGGGCACTGTCGGTCGAATTGACGCGCCTCATCGACGCACTCGTTGCCCAGGCCGAGGCGCACCCCGCCGCGATCATGCCCGGGCGCACGCACCTGCAACACGCGCAGCCCGTGTTGCTTGCCCACACGCTTCTTGCTCACACCTGGCCACTCGTCCGGGACATCGAACGCCTGCGTGATTGGTTCGCCCGATCGGCTGTGTCGCCTTATGGCGGTGGGGCACTCGCGGGTAACTCGTTGGGCCTCGACGCGGACGTGGTTGCCGTCGAACTCGGTCTCTCTCGCGCGGCGGATAACTCGATTGACGGAACCAGTTCTCGTGACGTCATCGCCGAGTTCGCCTACGTCGGCGCACAGATCGGCGTCGACATCTCGCGTCTGTCCGAAGACCTCATCCTCTGGGCCACCCGCGAGTTCGGGTTCATCGCCCTTCACGACTCGTACTCGACCGGCTCGAGCATCATGCCGCAGAAGAAAAACCCCGACATCGCCGAGCTCGCGCGCGGCAAAGCGGGACGACTGATCGGCAACTTGACCGGGCTCTTGACGACGCTCAAGGGATTGCCGCTCGCCTACAACCGCGACCTGCAAGAGGACAAGGAACCCGTTTTTGACACGGTTGACACGCTGGCAATGGTGTTGCCGGCGCTGGCGGGAATGGTCGAGACGGTGACGTTCAACACCGACCGCATGGCCGAACTCGCGCCGCAGGGGTTCTCACTCGCGACCGATGTCGCCGAGTGGCTCGTTCGACAGAACGTGCCGTTTCGCGAGGCGCACGAAATCACGGGGTCTCTCGTTCAGTTTTGTGAACAGAATGGACTCGAGCTTGACCAGCCGTCGGACGCCGACTACGCGTCGATCTCGGCACATCTCACCGCCGAGGTTCGGAGCGTTCTGACGATCGAAGGTTCTGTCGCCTCACGCACGGGTCGAGGCGGAACCGCACCGGCTCGCGTCGCCGAACAACTGACGGCACTCACCATCGCTGTTGCCGCCGCACGAAAGGGCATCGCCTAATGGCCGACACCACCGCGCTTCAGCGCCAATCCAACGACTCGTCGTTCCCGACTCTGTGGGACGAACTGCAGTGGCGCGGGCTGGTTCACGTGTCGACCGACGCCGACGAACTGAAAGCCCTCTTCGAGGGCGCGCCCATCACCTATTACTGCGGGTTCGACCCGACCGCCCCGAGCCTGCACCTCGGGAACCTCGTCCAACTGTTGTTGTTGCGGCGCATCCAATTGAAGGGGCACAACCCACTGGGGCTCGTCGGTGGATCGACCGGACTCGTCGGCGACCCCAAGCCGACCGCGGAACGAACACTCAACGACCGCGAGACGGTCGCGGAATGGGTCGGTTACCTCGGTGCACAAATCTCGAAGTTCCTCGATTTCTCGGGGAAGAACCCCGCCCGGCTTGTCAACAACCTCGACTGGACACAGCCGATGTCCGCAATCGATTTCCTGCGCGAGATCGGCAAGCATTTCCGGGTCGGGACGATGCTCAAGAAGGACGCGGTGAGCGCTCGGCTGAATTCGGAAGCGGGGATTTCCTACACCGAGTTCTCGTATCAGGTCTTGCAAGCCCTCGACTTCCTCGAGCTGTATCGCCAATACGGGTGCGTCCTGCAAACCGGGGGAAGTGACCAGTGGGGGAACCTCACGAGCGGCACGGATTTGATTCACAAGGTCGAGGGGGTCTCTGCTCACGCGATCGGCACGCCCCTCATCACCAACTCGGACGGCACGAAGTTCGGCAAGAGCGAAGGCAACGCCGTCTGGCTCGACCCGAACCTGACCTCGCCCTACGCGATGTACCAGTTCTGGCTCAACACCCTCGACGCTGACGTAATCGACCGTCTCAAGGTGTTCACGTTCCTGTCTCGTGCCGAGATCGAGGCGCTTGCTGCTCAGGTCCA
>JBIIBI010000169.1:0-2577 GCA_044239485.1 Microbacteriaceae bacterium
CGACCGGGATCAAAACCCCGTCGATGAAATCAGCCATCGGCAAGTAATACGTGGGCGGATGAGACGTCTCTAGAACACGAACTGCACCGTTCGTTGAAACAATCTCCACACCGTTATGAACGACCACGATGTGAGAACTGACGGGTTCAACGCGAGGCGGCCGGGGGTAATCCCACACCGACTCTTTCGCCGTCGTCTCTGCCATTTTCTCAGCCTAATTGACGCGCGCTTTCGCGGACTCAGCGCGTCAGGTACAGCATGAATTGACCGCCGCCTGGACTGATCTGGGTAGACAACGTGAGGTCTGGGGCGAGGCGTGACACACGGTCGAGGAGCCAATCTGATGCCTGCTGAGCGTCGCCTTCGTCGGGGCACCTAGCCACGATCTCGCGTCCGCCTTTGGCGCGAAGCCGCTCGACGGCCTCAAAAATCGGTGAGGGATCCACTACAAAGAGATCCGGCGACCACCGGACAACCGGCGAAACCTTGCCCTTCATCGTGTTGCACTGCCGATGAGCGAGTCGTTCGACAGCGGGTGCGCCCTTCTTGACTCGCGTCGCCGCGTAGCTATCCACACTGGGTCCCAAATCGGAATTCACTGAACCATCCGGGTCAACCGGCTGGTCGCACAACCAGCACAGCCAGTTGTCGCACTCACCGACGGTTGTGATGTCACTCATGGTTCGAGGCTAGGGCATCATCAACCCAAGGCGCGTCTGCCGGTCCGTTCCGCCGCGACCGCCGCGATGATGACGATGCCGATTCCTGCGACCTGGACAAAATCGAGGTGTTCTCCGAGAAGGGTCACACCGAAAATGGCGGCGAGGGCTGGCTCGCCTGCGGAGAGCGTGCCAAACGCTGCGGCGGTCAGCCGCTTGAGGGCAACGAGCTCGAGGGCGAAAGGAATCACCGGCATGAGAAGCCCTAGTCCTAAACCGGCGAGTACAACCCACACGTCGAGATGCCCCCATGCCGACGGAAGCCCAACGAACGTGGAAGCGATGGCGGCAACGGGGATTGTGACCGCGAGCGCTTTGAAACCCGACACGCGATCGCCTGCGGATTGGGTCATGACGATGTAGAGCGCCCAGCCAAGCGCCGCGAACAGCGCCCACATCACTCCCCACGGGTCGATTGACCCTTTCCAGGGTTGAGTCACGGCGACTACGCCCGCCAATGCAAGCACGGGCCACCAGATGTGGCTGCGCTTTTTTGCTCGCAAGACCCCGACCGTGAGAGGTCCGAGGAACTGAATTGGCACGGTCATGCTGAGTCCGATGGTGGCGACAGCAAATTGGAACGAGATGGTCATCAGGGCGGTTGCGAGCCCCAACCCGATGAGCAGGCGAAGGTTCGATCGGCCGTACGACCGAAAATCGGGACGCACAAGTGCCAGGAAAAAGATGGCGCCGCCGACAAGGCGCAGCCAACCTGCTCCGGCTGGACCGACGATGGGGTAGAGCTGGGTCGTTACGGCTGCTGCAAACTGCAGGATGGCCATTGCGGCCACAGCTAACACCCAACCGGGGACACCCTGCGACTTCATGAAATTGACTCTATCGGTCGTGATGGCACGGCTTATCGGGCGTCGAAGCGGCATGCGTGGAGGATTCTGGCAGAATCACGACATGAGTTCCGATTTCTCCGTCGTTGAAAAGAGTGTTGCCGAAATTCGCGCCGCTCTGGATGCGGGCACGGTCTCGAGTGTTGAACTCGTCGCCGCGTACCTGAACCGAATCGGTTTCTATGACCGTCACGGAATTACGCTGAATGCAGTCCCGGTTCTCAGTCCAGCGATGTTTGCGGATGCGCGGGCGTCGGACGAGCGACGAGCGCGTGGCGAAGTTCTCAGTCGCCTCGACGGGATTCCGTACACAGCCAAGAATTCGTATCAAGCCAAAGGGTTGACCGTCGCGTCGGGTTCGCCGGCGTTCGCGGATTTGGTCGCTCAGCACGACGCGTTCACGATTTCTCAGTTGAGAAAAGCGGGTGCGGTTCTCATCGGCCTGACGAACATGCCGCCCATGGCCAACGGTGGAATGCAGCGCGGTGTGTATGGGCGGGCTGAAAGCCCCTACAACCCTGATTTTCTGACGGCGGCCTTCGGGTCGGGGTCGTCGAACGGGTCGGGCACCGCAACGGCGGCGAGCTTCGCTGCGTTCGGGCTAGGCGAAGAAACGTGGTCGTCTGGCCGAGCACCCGCATCGAACAATGCGCTCTGCGCGTACACGCCGTCCCGCGGTGTGATCTCGACTCGAGGGAACTGGCCACTCGTCCCCACGATGGACGTCGTGGTTCCTCACACTCGCACGATGGAGGACATGCTCGCGTTGCTTGACGTCATCGTCGCGGACGACACCGTCACGCGCGGAGACTTCTGGCGGGTGCAGCCATGGATTTCAACGCCACCGTCATCTGAATTGCGACCCGAATCGTACGCGGCGCTCGCAGCGGGCCTGGCCCTGTCAGGAAAGCGAATCGCGATTCCCAGAATGTATATCAACGCCGACTCCGAAACGACTGATCCGATCGAGACGCGCGACTCGGTGGTCGAGCGCTGGCAAGAGGCGAAAATCA
>JBIIBI010000170.1:0-2568 GCA_044239485.1 Microbacteriaceae bacterium
CGTGGTCAGTCTCGCCGCCACGCAATTCCTCGAGGTCGAGAACCACGCATCGGATGCCACGGTCTTCGGCCAGGGTGCGTGCCTGTGGCTTGATTTCCTGAGCCGCAAAGATTCCGGAAACCGGGGCCAGGGTTGGGTCGCGGTTCAAGAGTTCGAGGTATCGCGTCAATTGCTCAACGCCATCGATGTCACCCCGACGCTTGATTTCAATCGCGACGACCGCATTGTTCGCGTCCCGCGCGAGGATATCGACGGGACCAATCGCGGTCGGGTATTCCCGCCGAACCAGGCTGAAGCCCTCTCCGTAAACCCCAATCTGTTCGGAGGAAAGTCGCTGTAGGTGGGCCTCGACACCGTCTTTGATCAAACCAGGGTCATCACCCAATTCGTGCGTTGAATCGTGGTGGATCTCGAAAATCGAGATGACGAGCATGTCCGCCGTTTTCGTGTGCGTCACCCGCCACAGTTCGATTACTCCCGCGGCGGCAAGGTCATCGTCGGGCTTCGCAAAATCGATGACGCACGGCGGGCTCATCCAGTTCAGCGGCTTGTATGAGCCGCCGTCCGAGTGGATGAGAACGCTTCCGTCGCCCTTCAACATGAGAGTCCTCGTGGCGAGCGGCAGGTGTGCTGTCAATCGGCCCGCGTAATCCACGGAACAAGTCGCCACAACTAATCTCACTTCTGTAGCCTATGGGCGTAATCTAGCGAGGTGGATTCCAAATGGCCATTGCGTGCGGTGACTCGCCTTCGATTCTCGATTCACCCCACTCAAGTCACGGTGCTCGGTTATGTCGGGATTATCACGATCGGCGCGATCTTGCTCGCGCTCCCGATTTCTTCTACCGGCGAGCCCTTATCCATCGTCGATGCCTTCTTTACCTCAACCAGTGCGGTGTGTGTCACCGGGCTTTCGGTCTTTGATGTTTCCAGTGGGCTGACAGATTTTGGCAAAGTCGTTCTCATGTTGCTCATTCAATTGGGCGGGCTCGGAATCATGGTCGTATCGGGATTGGTGGCGATCGCGATTTTCCGCCGCTTGTCGACGGGAGGAGCTGAACTCATCTCGAGTGAATTTCGCGCGCAATCCTCTGATTCAACGATGAAGTCCACCATTTTGCGAATTGTTCGAATGGTGTTGTTTTTCGAGGCGATCGGCGCGCTGATTCTGGCGGTGTGGTTCGGCTGGGTGCATAACTACGACGCACCTAAAGCTTTGTGGATGGGCGTGTTCCACGCGGTTTCTAGCTTCAACAACGCGGGGTTTGCGCTTTACCCAGACAACCTCATGGGATTCGTTGCCGACCCGGTTATCTCTCTCACTATCTGCGCCCTCGTCATCATCGGTGGATTGGGTTTCCCCGTCATCATGGAACTCCGCCGCATCGGTTGGGCGCCTCGCCGGTGGACGATGAACTTCAACCTCGTCATATTCATGACGGCGGTCCTGCTCGTCGGGGGAACCATCTACATCGCTGCGTTGGAATGGTCGAATCCCGGAACCCTCGGCCCGCTTGACCCAGCATCCAAAGTCCTCGCGGCATTTTTCCAATCGGTGCAAACGCGTACCGCAGGGTTTAACTCGGTCGACGTCGGTGCGATGAACCCCGAAACCTGGTTGGGAATGGACGCCCTCATGTTCATCGGTGGTGGACCCGCAGGAACGGCAGGTGGAATCAAGGTCACGACGTTTGCTGTCCTCGCGTTCATCGTGTGGACAGAGCTCAAGGGTGACTCGGCCGTCAACATCTTTGGAAAGCGTCTCTCTCGGTCCGTTCACCGTCAAGCCATCACGATTGCTCTTCTCGCGGTCGCCTACATTGCCTTCTCGACGATTCTCATGCAAATGACCACGAACGAAAGCACCGACCGAATCATCTTTGAAGTCATCAGTGCGTTCGGAACGGTGGGATTGTCAACCGGAATCACCGCAAACCTGTCAGATCCCGCGCTCATCAACCTCATGTTGCTCATGATTGTCGGTCGTCTCGGGCCACTAACGCTCAGCACTGCTCTCATCTTGTCGCACCGCCCTAAACTGTACGAGTTCCCGAAAGAGAGGCCAATCCTTGGTTAAGCGCATCACTACTGGTCCGCGAAAAAACGTCCGCAACGTCGCCGTGTTTGGGCTTGGCCGTTTTGGAAGTGCACTAGCAATTGAACTTGTCGCGGTTGGAATCGAGGTTCTGGGAATTGAGACCGACGAGGACCGCGTCCAGCGTCACAACGGAATGTTGACGAAAGTCGTCCGTGTTGATCCGGGGGTCAACGAAGCTCTGGAGCAATTGAATGTCAGGGAATACGACGTGTGTGTCATTGCTATCGGCTCTGACATTCTCGCGAGTATCCTCACCGCCGCCTACCTCACCAAAATCGGGGTCAAAGAGATTTGGGCAAAAGCCACGTCCAAGGAACACGGGGAAATTCTCGAGCAAGTGGGCGTTCACCACGTGGTCTACCCCGAGAACGACATGGGTCGCCGCGTCGCCCACCAGGTCAAGGGGTCGACGGACTTCATCGAAGTCGACGAGACCTATGTCATCATCAAGACGACGGCAAACCAGCACA
>JBIIBI010000171.1:0-2566 GCA_044239485.1 Microbacteriaceae bacterium
TTCAGGTCCTGCTTCATTCGTTCACGCTATTCCGCTAAGGGTGAAAGGTGGCCGAGAACCTCTTGCGCCGTCGTTGGTGCATCGAACCAACGGATCTGCGGATTACGTCCGAACCAGCCCACCTGTCGACGGGCGAACTTGCGGGTGAGAGTGGCGGTTGCATCGATGGCTTCAGCGACGGACATCGTGCCGTTGATCACACCGAGGGCCTGCGCATAACCGATTGCACGTGACGCGGTGACGCCCCGTTCGATTCCGAGTGGGATGAGCCCGCGTACCTCGTCAACGAGCCCGTTCGCGAACATCGTTGCTGCACGCGCGTCGAGCCGTGCGATGAGTTCGTCGCGCGGAACCTGCAGCCCGATGACGATTGAGGGTCGCCACGGGCGGTCTTCGGCGCCGAGCCCTGACCCGAAGGGTTTGCCCGTGATCTCGATGACCTCGAGGGCGCGCAGCAGCCGGCGCTCGTTGCGCGGGTCGATGGCCGCAAAGGCATCGGGGTCTTTGCCCTTGAGCTCGGCGGCGAGAACGTGATTGCCCTCGGACGCGAGGCGCTCCTCCAGTCGCGTCCGAACGGCAGGGTCCGTCCCCGGGAATTCGAAGTCATACAAAACCGACCACACATACAGCCCGGACCCACCAACGAGGATGGGGACGGCTCCGCGCGATTCGATGTCGTCAATCGCGGCGCGCGCATCGATTTGGTACTGGGCGACCGAGGCTTCCTCGGTGACGTCGAGGACGTCGAGCATGTGGTGCGGAATTCCGCGGCGCTCGGCGACCGGGACCTTCGCCGTTCCGATGTCCATCCCCCGATACAACTGCGAGGCGTCGGCGTTGACGATTTCGGTCGGGCGACCCTGAGCGATGAGCGCCTCGGCGACATCCAGAGCGAGGTCGGACTTGCCGGTTCCCGTCGCGCCGACGATGGCGAGGATCACGACTAGCCCAGCAGGCTTGTGCGAATGCCGGGGAGCCCGAGAGACACGTTTCCCGAGCCCGGCTCGTCGCCCACGGCACACGATTCGGCTTCGGCGCGCTCCCACGCGTCACCCGAGCGGGTTCGGCGAATACGAAGTGGTGACGCATCCGTCACGTCTGCGAGCAAGTGGTACGGCGCAGCCTGCGTGACCTTCACCGTTGCGATGTCACCGGGACGAGGAACATCCGATCCCTCGGGAACTTCGAAGTGAACCAGTCGGAAGTCTTCGGTGCGGCCGGTCATACGCAGCGAGGCGGCGTCTTTGCGGCCCTCCCCCGCGGCAACGAGGACGTTGACGTCCTTGCCGATCTGCGCCTCGTTTTCCTCAAGCGCAATCTGGTTCTGCAGAGCGACGAGTCGCACGTAACGGTCTTGAACAACCTCTTTGGGAATCTGGTTAGGCATGTCCGCCGCTGGGGTGCCGGGGCGAATCGAATACTGGAACGTGAAGGCCGCGCTGAAACGCGCCAATCGCACGACGCGCAGGGTCTCTTGGAAGTCCTCTTCGGTCTCGCCGGGGAATCCGACGATGATGTCGGTGGTGATGGCGGCGTTGGGGATTTTCTCGCGAACGCGGTCAAGGATGCCGAGGAACTTCTCGGAACGGTACGACCGCTTCATGGCCTTGAGGACCGCGTCAGAGCCGGACTGCAACGGCATGTGAAGGCTGGGCATGACCGAGGGCGTCTCGGCCATCGCGTCGATGACGTCGTCGGTGAACGCGGCGGGGTGCGGGCTCGTGAAGCGGATGCGTTCGAGGCCCTCGATCTCGCCGGCCGCGCGCAAGAGCTTGCCGAATGCGAGCTTGTCGCCGAATTCGACCCCGTACGTGTTGACGTTCTGCCCGAGGAGAGTTACCTCCATGGCGCCGTCGTCGACGAGCGCCTGGATTTCGCCGAGGACCTCGCCGGGGCGGCGGTCCTTTTCCTTGCCGCGAAGGCTGGGGACGATGCAGAACGTGCAGGTGTTGTTGCATCCGACCGAGATCGAGACCCAGCCCGAATAGGTCGACTCGCGCTTTGTGGGGAGAGTCGACGGGAAAACATCGAGTGATTCGAGGATTTCGACCTGGGCTTCGTCGTTGTGGCGAGCTCGTTCGAGCAGCGCCGGCAACGACCCCATGTTGTGAGTACCGAAAACGACGTCAACCCAGGGAGCCTTCGCGACGATGTCGTGCTTGTCCTTCTGGGCGAGGCAACCACCAACCGCGATCTGCATTCCGTCGTGGTCGCGTTTGATGGATGCGAGGTGTCCGAGCGTTCCGTAAAGCTTGTTTCCCGCGTTTTCGCGAACAGCACAGGTGTTGAGGACCACAACGTCGGCCTCAGAGCCGTCGAGCGCGGGGACGTAACCGGCGGCTTCGAGCGAGCCCGAAAGTCGTTCCGAATCGTGCACGTTCATCTGACACCCCATCGTGCGCACCTCATAGGTGCGTGGAATGTCGAGTGTCGTGCTCATAACCCTCGATTTTACAGCCCTTGCGAGCTAGTTGGTGTTCGCCTCGAACAATTTGGCTGTCGACAACCGTTCGGACACACCAGCGACGTGAATTCCCCACGAAAATTGCCGCCCAGGCACCTCCAA
>JBIIBI010000172.1:0-2560 GCA_044239485.1 Microbacteriaceae bacterium
GGTTGAGCAGACGCTTTCTTCACTCGCCCAGCCTATTGCCGCACTACGCTGAAGAACGAGGGAGACGGTGATGACTGGACCAATTCTTGTGACCGGCGGCGGCGGAATGCTCGCGCAAGCGCTGGGAACCACCTTCGGCGACGCTGCCGACCTGGTGGCGCGCACAGAACTCGACATCACCGACGCCCTCGCGGTGCGTCGTGCGGTGGCCGGCCGGTCCGCCGTAATCAACACCGCCGCGTACACCGCCGTTGATGACGCAGAGTCCAACGAGGATGTAGCCTGGGAAATCAATGCCCGAGGTGCGAAGAACGTGGCAGAGGCCTGCGCGGAATCGGGCGTCCGGCTGATTCATGTCTCCACGGATTACGTGTTCAACGGTCGTGTCTCGGGTCCGTATTCCGAGGACGCCGACACAGACCCGCAATCCGCATACGGTCGCAGCAAACTCGGCGGTGAACTCGCAGTTCTCGCCGCCCATCCCGCCGGGGCGTCCATCGCCCGCACGGCTTGGCTGTACGGCGCGGGCGGACCCAGTTTTGTGGCCACCATGCTCGCAAATGCGCGGGCGGGCGAACCCGTCAGTGTCGTTACCGACCAGACGGGTCAACCGACCTGGACCCGAGATCTTGCCGAACGAATTCGACTTCTTCTCGACGTCCCACCCGGTGTCTACCACGCGACAAATTCGGGCGCGTGTTCGTGGTGGGAACTCGCGGTTGCAGTGTACGAAGAGGTCGGAGCGCCGGCCGATCTGGTCAGTCAAACCACCTCCGACGCCTTTGTCCGGCCCGCGCCTCGACCGGCATACACCGTCCTCGGTGATGACGCTGCACGATCCGCCGGATTACCCGCGATGCCAACGTGGCGCGACGCGCTCGTCACTGCGCTTCGAGCCGATTTCTCGGTCTGACCCGACTACGGTTGCGGCGTTGGCGACGGCGTTGCGCGCGGTGGGAACACTGCCTCTCGGACGATTTCGTGTGCCAATTCAAAGTTCGGGTAAAGGTAGTCGAAAATGGGCGGAACCAATTCCGCTCGACGCATCGGTAGCTTGCGGGCTTTAGTGCCCAGGTCGACCATGACCCCGAGCATCGACTGCGGTAGGTCGGTGATGACGAGCGCTTCGCCCGCCGAAGCGAGCTGCTGGAACCGAGACAGAACCGTGGCTGGCTGAACTTGTCGCAGAATCGCTTCCTCCAGTTGCCGTTGTCGTCCCATGCGCACGAAGTCGTCAGAATCACAACGGGTTCGCGCATACATCAGCGCTCGTTTGCCATCGAGATGGGTTGGACCCGCTGGAAAACTGTCGGTGATTGGTTCTCCGACGACACACACGTTCACGGTCTCTTCGATCATGATGTCGATTCCGCCAAGTGCGTCAATGAGTCGGCGAAAGCCCTGCATATCGATGAGAACGAAGAACTGAATGGGCAGGCCGGTGATGGCTTCGACGGAGTCCCGCATCGCCTCGATTCCCGGCGTTGACCCGGCCGCAACGGCGTCGGGATACAGTTCGGCGTGTTTTTGGGCCCAGGTGTAGATATACGCGAACAAGCAGTCGTCGCCGCAATTGAACCCATCAGGCCACGCCTCGCGCATCGGCGAGCCCTTAACGAACGGAGCGTTGTACAAATTACGCGGAATTCCCACGACGGCGATCTGACCGGTGTCCGCGTCGACGGTGACAAGACTGACCGAGTCGGGCCGAAGCCCAATTCGGTCCTCCCCGGCGTCTCCGCCGAGCAACATGAAGCTGTATTTTCCTTCAATCGGTGAAACCGTCGGCGCATCGGCAAAAATGCCCGCGATCGTTGTTCTGGTTATTCCCGCTAGATACGTGCCATACGCGGCGCTGCCCGCCGGCGCGAACATCGCAACAATTGTGACGAGGGCTACCCACAGACGCGTTCGGCCCGGGACATGAACGAAGCGAACCAGTCGAAATGTGTCGACCGCGGCGACGAAAGAGATGAGCGCCAGCAGGATCAGAATCCCTTGCAGGGCGAGAAGTCCCCAGTACGAGACCCACACGCCGAGCGTCACACCCGGCGCCAGCAGATAGGACACGAGTGTCGCGAGTCCGATGAGGAAAAGCACCAACCAGGTACCGAACAGGATTCGTCCGAGTCGACGATTTCCCGCGAGCAACTGTGCCGAGCCGGGCATGAGCAACGACATGACGATCAGCCACCATGCGCGACGGCCCATGACCGCGGCGTCGCGCAGGTCCGGGTTTCGAATGGGTGACGTCAGACTCACGAGAGCGAATCTTTGAGAGCCGCGCTTTTTTCGGCGACGACATCGGCCAGGGAAACAGCGTACTTATCCAATTGATTGGCGAGGTCCGGGATCGAGATTGACAACATTCGCACCGCGAGCAATGCCGCGTTGGTCGAGTTTCCGATTGACACGGTCGCGACGGGAACACCGCCGGGCATTTGCACGATGGACAAGAGCGAATCGAGCCCCTCCAATTGAGACAACGCAATGGGCACGCCAATCACGGGCAAGCTCGAGACCGAGGCTAGCATTCCGGGAAGGTGAGCGGCGCCACCGG
>JBIIBI010000173.1:0-2550 GCA_044239485.1 Microbacteriaceae bacterium
GCTCGGTTAGGCTGTAAAAAGCTAAAGTCGGGGGTCGTCGAGACACTGTCTCGGCGGCCCCTGTCCCATTCTCTTCAAGGATGAAAAGATGAAACTCGAACTCCGCGGAATCACCAAACGATTCGGATCGCTCGTCGCGAACGACCACATTAACCTCGTGGTCAACTCCGGCGAGATTCATGCGCTTTTAGGTGAAAACGGAGCGGGTAAGTCGACACTGATGAATGTCCTGTACGGCCTGTACACGGCGGACGAGGGTGACATTCTGCTCGACGGAGTTGTCCAGAAATTCAAAGGACCCGGCGACGCAATGGCGGCCGGCATCGGGATGGTCCACCAACACTTCATGTTGATTCCGGTTTTCACTGTCGCAGAGAACGTGGTGCTCGGTCATGAGCCCACCGGTATTCTCGACACTCTCGACCTCGACACCGCACGCAAACTTGTCCGCGAGATCTCCGATCGATTCGGTTTTGAAATTGACCCCGACGCCCTCGTCGAAGACCTCCCCGTCGGAGCGCAACAGCGAGTCGAAATCATCAAAGCACTAGCGCGCGACGCAAAGGTTCTCGTGCTTGATGAGCCCACTGCGGTGCTGACTCCGCAAGAAACCGACGAGTTGATGGCGATCATGAAAGGCCTCGCGAAAGCGGGAACCTCTATCGTGTTTATCACCCACAAACTGCGTGAAGTTCAGGCGGTTGCGGACCGCATCACGATCATTCGTCTTGGTGCTGTTGTCGGCGAAGCGAAACCTTCGGACTCCGCAGCAACTCTCGCCACGATGATGGTTGGTCGTGCGGTTGACCTGTCGGTCACCAAAACGGCACCGAAACGCGGCGATGCCGGGCTTTCCGTCGCGGGACTCACGGTAATTGGCGATCGGAACAACAAGGTCGTAGATGACGTCTCGTTCGAGGTTCACGCGGGCGAGGTTCTGGCGATTGCCGGCGTCCAAGGAAACGGGCAAACCGAATTGGCCGAAGCCCTCGTCGGGCTGCGAACCCCGAGTGCAGGGGCGATTCACCTCGGCACGATGGACATCACCCACTCGAGTGTGCGCCAGGTAATCGACGCCGGTGTCGGGTACATCCCCGAAGACCGATCCAAGGACGGTCTCGTGGGGGACTTCACGATCGCCGAAAACTTCATGATTAATCGCTCGTTCGGCCCGCCCTTTGCCAAGGGACTCAACATCGACTTTGCCAATCGCGAGCGCATCGCCGCAGAACTCATCAAGGAATATGACGTTCGCACCCCGTCGCAAGTGACTCTCGCCAAGAAACTCAGCGGGGGAAACCAACAGAAGGTCGTCGTCGCCCGCGAACTGAGCCGTGACCTCAACCTGTTGATTGCGTCGCAACCGACGCGTGGGGTCGATGTCGGCTCGATTGAATTCATTCACGAACGCATCGTCGCCACGCGCGATGCAGGGAAACCCGTGGTCATCATTTCAACCGAATTGGACGAAGTCACGTCTCTCGCAGATCGCATTGCCGTGATGTATCGCGGCCGAATCGTGGGAATCGTCGATGCGAAGACCTCGCGAGAGACTCTGGGGCGCATGATGGCAGGAGCAACGGTATGAGCGACACAACAGAAACTCCGGTCGCCGGTCGCGGCGCAACCGTGATCCGAGAAATCATGTCGGGCGGTGCAACGCGAGCCCTGTTGTCTGTTGTTGCCGGTTTCGTCATCGGCGCGATATTCATGGTCTTCTCGAGTGAAGAATTCCTCGCGGCGGCGCAGTACTTCACGTCGCGCCCGACTGACGCCCTCGGCGCCGCGTGGACCGCGATCGCGGAGGGGTATTCAGCGTTGTTCCGGGGTTCGATCTACAACTACAACGCAGACAATTTTGAAGCGTCCATTCGTCCGATGACCGAGACGCTGCGATTCGCTGGCCCGCTCATCGCGTCGGGACTTGGTGTTGCTCTCGCGTTCCGCGTCGGATTGTTCAACATTGGTGCGAGCGGACAATTGTTGTTCGGAGCGCTGTGGGCCACCTGGATTTCGACGCGAGTGGAACTCCCGTGGGGACTTCACCTCGTCGTCGCCGTGTTGGTCGCAATATTGGGTGCCGCGGCCTACGGCGCCATCGTCGGGTTCCTGAAAGCACGAACGGGCGCGCACGAAGTCATCGTGACCATCATGCTCAACTACATCGCGGCGGGAATCCTCACCTTCTTCTTCCGCACCCCGGAACTTCTTCGCGAAGTCGACGGAGGCGGAACTCCCAAGTCCGACGCTCCGGCCGAAACCGCGCAATTGCCGCTCTTGCTGGGTCCCGAATTCACGTTGCACGCCGGGTTTATTCTCGCCATCGTCGGCGTTTTTGTGTACTGGTGGCTCATGGAGCGTTCGACTCTCGGGTTCCGTTTCCGCATGGTCGGACACAACGCTGACGCCGCGCGCACCGCCGGAATCAATGTCGAGCGGATGTTCGTCCTGGCCATGGCCGCTTCGGGCGCCTTCGTGGGTCTGGCTGCCGCCAATCAAGCTCTCGGGGTTCGCGCGGGGCTCACCCCCGACATCGACGGCAGTATCGGA
>JBIIBI010000174.1:0-2531 GCA_044239485.1 Microbacteriaceae bacterium
GTCATCCGTCAGGACTAGTTCCGGATACAGCAAAGCGGCGTGGGGAAACCCGCGCCGCTTTCTGGTTTAACCGTTACTTTTCGACCAGGGTGACTTCGAACGAATACAGGTCTGGTCGGTAATAGTGCGAACCGTATTCGATGCCCACCCCCGAGTTATCGAAGGCCGCGCGCTCCATCGTGAGCAACGCCGCACCGCGATCGATGTCCAGGTGTCCTGCTTCCGCAGCGTTGGCGGTGCGTGCACCGATTTTCTGTTTGGCGACTCGGATGGTGACGCCACGATCGCGGAGGATCTCGTAAAGGCCCCGCAGGGAAAGTTCGCTTTCGGAAATGTCGAGGAAGTGTTCGGGCAACCAGTTCTCGAGAACCGCGACGGGTACGCCGTTCGCGATACGGAGGCGGCGGATGTGCAACACCGGTGAGCCGAGTGGGACTCCAAGACGATCGGCCACCGTGTCGTTCGCTTTGTCCGCCGAATAAAACAAGAGTTGCGTCGTGGGTTTTTGTTCGCCTTTGATGAGGTCGTCAAAGAGGGACGTCAACTCGACGCCGCGGGTGACTCGGCCGTGGACAACTTGTGTTCCGACGCCCCGACGGCGAACCAGCAGCCCCTTGTCGACGAGGTCTTGAATCGCACGACGGATTGTGGGCCGACTGAGGTTGAGGCGTTCGCCCAGGGCGACTTCGTTTTCGAGTCGGGCACCCGCGGGGAGGGCGCCCTCCATGATCGCTTTTTCGATTCGCTGTTCCACTTGGTAGTAGAGCGGAATGGGCCCGGACCGGTCGAGGTCGGTAAAAAGGTTTGCCATGACGTTGTCGTTCATGCCGTGCCTTCCCGTTAGCGAACAAAAGTGCCCTGCTGTCACATTGTACGAACAAATAGACAATCCCCGCATATGTAACGCTACGCTGGCGAGATGCGCACTGCCCGACTGTATGTTCCCGTGGTGTTTGCGATGGCTTTTTGGGCGACCAACTTCGCCTTTTCTCCCGTGGTGTTGGAATCAATCGGCCCGATTCAATTGACCGGTGTGCGGTGGTTCATTGCCATCGTCGTTCTGGTGCCGCTCGCCATGATTATGGAAAAGACGACCCGCGCAGTGATTGTCGGCGAGTGGAAAACCCACGTCGTGCAGGCGTTGCTGGGGTACGTCGGTTACACCCTTCTGCTGTACTACGCCCTCGGGGTGACCTCGCCCGTGACGGCCGCAGTCCTGGTCTCGCTCAACCCGGCAACGATCGCCATCGCCGCCCGATTCTTCCTCAACGAAAACCTGTCCACCCGGACGGTCGTCGGTATCGCCATCTCGTTTGTGGGGGCCGTCATCGTCGTGCTGGGATCGGGAGTCGCCGGTGCGTTCACCATCTCGTTCGGCGACGTGTTGTTGTTATTGGCCACCGTGTTGTGGACCGCCTATTCGATGGTGTCGCCTCGGATCACAACACCACCGATCACTGCGACCGCGGTCCAAGCGGGCATCTCGGGAATCGTTATGGCGCCCGTGATGGTCATTGATATCGCTTTGGGAAACGGTGCCTGGTTGAACCTAGACGGATTCGACTGGCTGGGCATTTTGTGGATCGGGTTGATCCCGTCGGCCGGAGCGTACTTCCTCTGGAACATTTCGTCCGACCTCATCGGGCCGACCCGAACCGGTGCTTTCCTCAACCTGATTCCCGTCTTCACGGCGCTTCTCGTCCTCATCTTTGGCGGATCCGTGACCGTCACTCAACTTGCGGGCGGTGCACTCGTCCTGCTCGGCGTGACCTATGCGAATCGAACCGCGCGAACCGCCAGCTGACCCTCGCTTAGACTTGCCGAATGGCTCTTTCCATCGGCATCGTCGGACTCCCCAACGTGGGAAAATCAACGCTCTTCAATGCGCTCACGCGCAACAACGTTCTCGCAGCGAACTACCCGTTCGCCACAATCGAGCCAAACATCGGCGTGGTCAACCTGCCCGACCCCCGCCTCGACGTCCTCGCTACGATTTTCGGCAGTGAACGAATCCTGCCCGCACCTGTGTCGTTCGTTGATATCGCCGGAATCGTCAAAGGTGCGTCCGAGGGCGAAGGGCTGGGGAACCAGTTCCTCGCCAACATTCGCGAATCGGATGCCATCGCCCAGGTCGTGCGCGGGTTCGCGGACAACGATGTCATCCACGTTGCGGGCAAGGTCGACCCCAAAGACGATCTTGAAACGATTAACACCGAGTTGATTTTGGCCGACCTGCAGACGCTCGAGAAGGCGATTCCGCGATACGAAAAAGAAGTCAAGGGCAAGAAGATGGAGCCCGACGTTCTTGCTGCTGCCGTTGAGGCGCAGAAGATTCTTGATGCCGGGCAGACCCTGGCGCAAGCGAAGTTTGATTCGAGCCCGATCCGGGAACTCGGGTTGCTCACCGCAAAGCCGATTCTGTACATCTTCAATGTCGACGAAGGAGTCCTCACCGACGACGGGCAAAAGGCTGCACTTGCTGCGCTTGTTGCCCCCGCGATGGCGGTATTTCTTGACGCGAAGGTCGAGAG
>JBIIBI010000175.1:0-2505 GCA_044239485.1 Microbacteriaceae bacterium
GACACCGAGCGGTCCGTAATCCCACGCGGAACGGCTTCCGCCATAGATTTCGCCGGCTTGAAACACGAATCCACGTCGTTTCGCGAGCGAGATAACGGAATCAATTCGGTTGTTCTGAGCCACGGGTCTCCTCTAAGAACGGCGTCCCGCCAGTTTATCGGGGCGCGGGGGCATCGACCGCACCGCCGAAGCGACGGTCGCGGCGCGCGTAGTCTTCAATCGCTCGCCAGAGTTGAACCCGCGAGAAATCCGGCCACAGCGTATCGAGAAACACCATCTCGGAATACGCGCTCTGCCAGAGCAAGAAATTGGACGTCCGCTGTTCGCCGGATGATCGGATGAACAGGTCGACGTCGGGCAGGTTCGGCTCATACAAACGCGCCTGAACGGTTTTTTCCGAAATGCGCGATGGGTTGATTTTCCCGTTAGCGACACCCTCGGCGATGCTCCGGATGGCGTCGACCAATTCCAGCCGACCGCCGTAATTGACGCACATCTGCAGTGTCATCACGTCGTTCTTCTTCGTCATTTCTTCTGCCTCACGAAGTTCCGAGATGACGCTGGTCCACAGCTTGGGGGTGCGCCCGACCCAGCGAACACGGACTCCCCACTCGTTCAGTTGGTCGCGTCGACGTCGCAAAACCTCCCGGTTGAACCCCATGAGGAATTTGACCTCTTCGGGGCTGCGCCGCCAGTTCTCGGTCGAGAACGCATAAACCGACAGGTGCTTTACGCCGACCTCGATGGCGCCAGCAACGACGTCGAGCAGTGCGGCCTCGCCGGCTCGGTGCCCCTCGACCCGCGGAAGTCCGCGCGCGTTGGCCCACCGGCCGTTGCCGTCCATCACGATGGCGACGTGTTCGGGGACGAGGTCCCGTTGAACTGCCGGTGGCGTGAGCCCCGTGTAATTCAGCGGCAGAAAGTCGACCATCATTCCGTCCGATCGATGTGTCCGAGCGATCGAATTGACCGTTCGAGGTGGAACTGTGCGTACGCCGCGACGATACCACGCGCCTCGATTCGAGCGCCGTCCGGCGAGGCGTCCGCCACCACCCAATCGCCCTTCAACAGTGCGGCGAGAAGAGTGATTGTCTCTGGGTGAAGGTGTGGGGTTCCGGGCGGGGCGACGGCGTCGGACACGACTCCGCCCGCCGAGATGACGAATGCCGTGTGCGGGCCGTCTTCGCCCGTGATGACACACGCGTCCAGTTCCGGTGTCCAGCCCGCGATTGCAAGGGCGCGCAAAATGTAGGAATCGAGAATCAGTGACGGGTCGTGGGCTCTCTTCGCCAGCGCTTTGAGCCCGCCGAGCAACAGGGCGTAATGCCCGGAGGTGTGACCGTGGTCGGTCAGTTTGTCGGCGGTTTCGACCATCGCCGACGCGGTCGTGTACATCGGATAATCCGCCACAATCGTGGCGGTCAATGACGTGATGGTTTCCGCCTGCTGAACCGTGTCGAGGTTTCGCCCTTCGTAGAACTGAACATCAGCAATCATGAAAGGTTCGAGGCGCGAACCAATTCGACTCCCCGTTTTGCGCACCCCCTTGGCCACCGCACGAATCTTGCCCCGAGACTTTCCCAGCATCGTGATGATGCGGTCGGCTTCGCCCAGTTTGTGCGTTCGAAGCACGATGACGTTGTCACGATAGGTGGGCACGTGTCCATTCTCGCGCCGACAGAAGCGGGTTACCCCGCGACACGAGAGAATAGAGCCATGAACTCTCTGTTCGCGATTCCCGCCTGGCTCGATTTGGTCGCCGTCGGAATCGGCGCAGCGCAGGGCGCGATGTTCTCTTCCCGCTATCGTGGCGCCGAGCTCGATCTCTTGGGTGTCGCCATCATCGGCATCGTCAGCGGGTTCGGCGGCTCAATCGTCCGCGACATCTTCCTCTCGACCGAAATCGCCGCCTTCAACTCGAATTGGTACCTCGTCACCGCCGTTCTCTGTGCCCTCGTCGGCATGCTCATCTCGTCGCTTCTTCATCGCATCGAGATGGTCATCAACGTGTTGGATGCGTTGACAATCGGAATCTTCGGTGTGATTGGCACGACCAAGGCTCTCGCGTTCGGGTTGCCCGTCGTTCCCGCACTGTTCATTGGCGTTGCAGCCGCGGTGGGCGGTTCGATCCTGCGTGACATGCTGCTGGCCCTGCCCATGCAACTCATGCAGGTCGGGTCGCTTTACGCTGTGGCGGCCGGACTCGGTGGTGTCACCGTCATCGTCTTGCTCTCGATTGGTCAAACGGTAACTGTTGCCGGAATAGCCGGCGTCGCCGTGACAACCGCGATTCGAATGCTCTCGGTGATTCTGGGTTGGAAGCTGCCCGCGCAACGCGGTGTGCCAACCGTTACGTCCGTGATTCGAACGATTCGCAGAAAGCGCTAGCGAGCCACCACGCGACCGGGTCCGCGTGATTTGAGCGAGAGTGCGGGTCGTTCGACCAGGTTCCAGCTCAGCCACGCCATGCCGAACGCGAGCCCGATACAGATGACGGTCCACGGA
>JBIIBI010000015.1:0-10261 GCA_044239485.1 Microbacteriaceae bacterium
GTTGCAAGTTCCCGACGAGTCACCGTGGGTGGGCAAGACCATCACGTTGAAAGAACTCAAGTGGTACAACGACCAAGCCGTAGTCTTTCTTGACGGAATCGACGACCGTGATGCGGCCGAGTCTCTCGTCAAGGCGATCCTCTGGGTCGACGAAGACCAGGATTCCCGACCCGTCGAGGAAGACGCGTGGTACGACTACCAGCTCATTGGTTTGACGGTTCGCCGCAACGGTCACGCGGTCGGCACGATCTCGCGGGTCGATCACTTCCCGTCCCAAGACCTTCTCATCGTCGACACAGGCGATGCCGAAGTTCTCGTCCCATTCGTCAAAGCCATCGTCACGGGCGTCGACATCGAGGCGGGAACGATGGACATCGACCCTCCGATCGGGCTCTTTGAAGACCCGGTCGATGACGAGCCCGAATCGGCCGACGCGTAGAGTTTCTGTCGTGCGCATCGACATCGTCACCATCTTCCCCGAGTTCTTCGGAGTACTCGATGTGTCGCTCGTCGGCAAAGCGCGCGAATCGGGATTACTGACAATCGAGGCCACGAATCTGCGTGACTTCACGCACGACGTCCACAAGACCGTCGACGACAGCCCTTACGGCGGAGGAGCCGGGATGGTCATGCGCCCGGAACCCTGGGGCGAGGCACTCGATTCGCTGATCACCGACGACACCGTGCTCGTTGTCCCGTCGCCCGCCGGCGAGCACTTCACCCAGTCCATCGCCCGCGAACTGTCCGAGGAATCGCACCTCGTCTTCGCGTGTGGTCGCTACGAGGGAATCGACCAGCGGGTCATCGACCACTACGCGGGTCGCATTCGTGTGCGTGAACTCTCGCTCGGGGATTACGTTCTGAACGGCGGCGAGGTCGCAACGATGGCGATGATCGAGGCCATCACTCGGCTCGTGCCCGGAATGGTGGGGAACCCCGCCTCGCTCGACGAGGAGAGCCACGAGGACGGCCTTCTCGAATATCCGTCCTACACCAAGCCCCAGGAGTGGAGGGGGCTCACGGTCCCCGAGGTCCTTCTCAGCGGTCATCACGCGAAAATCGTCGAGTGGCGCCGCGAGCAGCAGGTCGAACGAACTCGTGCCCGTCGCCCTGATTTGTTCGAGGACTAAACCCGCGCGGTGAGCACGACCGGCCCGTTGGCCGTGATCGCAATGGTGTGTTCGCTGTGGGCTCCCCGTGAGCCGTCGGCGGACCGCAGTGTCCACCCGTCGGCATCGGTGAAGATTTCGTCGGTGTCGCGCATGAACCACGGCTCGATTGCGATGACGAGCCCCTCGCGCAGTTTGTAGCCGCGCCCGGGTCGACCGTCGTTGGGGACGTGAGGGTCACCGTGCATCTCGCGCCCAACACCGTGGCCGCCGAAGTCTAGGTTGACGCCGTAACCGTAGGCGTCAGCGACATCGCCGATTGCGGCGGAAATATCGCCTATGGCATTTCCGACCGTCGCAGCGGCAATTCCGGCTACGAGCGCTTCTTCCGTCGCCGTGATGATTCGCAGATCTTCGGGGTCGGCGGTACCAGAGACAAAACTGATGGCCGAGTCGCACACCCAGCCGTCGATACTCGCCGCGAAATCGATGCTGACAATGTCTCCATCGGCGATGACATAGTCGTGGGGGAGTCCGTGCAGCACCGCGTCGTTGATGCTCGTGCAGATGACTTTCCCGAACGGAGAGCCGCCGAACGAGGGGTGATAGTCGATGTAGCACGACTCGGCCCCAGCGTCACGAATCATCTGGTGGGCGATGGCGTCGAGTTCCAGGAGGTTGGTTCCGACGCTCGCCGCCTCGCGAACGGCGACCAAAACCGACGCGACGAATCGCCCAGCGGGTCGCATCGCCTCGATCTCGGCGGGTGTGCGAAGTTCAATCACGTCGGTCCTTCTTCCTATCCGTGTCAGCCTAATTGGTAATGCGCGCCCGTCTGTGGCAAGATTGTGCTTTGTGCCGCCTGGCACGCGCGATTCACCGGCCCTCTGCTTCGGGGGACGAGCCATGTGATTATATCGCGACCAGAACCTCCCGCATCCGTCCCGAAGCGAGTGCAGAAAGCGAAAGAACAATGCAGAAATTTGATGCTATTGACGCCGCGTCGCTGCGTAGCGACATCCCCGACTTCCGCGTCGGTGACACGGTGAAGGTTCACGTAAACATTGTTGAAGGTAACCGCAGCCGAATCCAGGTTTTCCAGGGTGTTGTTATCGGCCGTAACGGTCACGGTATCGGCGAAACCTTCAACGTCCGAAAGATCTCGTTCCAGGTCGGCGTCGAGCGTAAGTTCCCGGTCCACTCGCCGGTAATCGACCACATCGAGCTCGTCAGCCGCGGTGACGTCCGTCGTGCCAAGCTCTACTACTTGCGCGCACTTCGCGGCAAGAAGGCAAAGATCCGCGAGAAGCGCGACTCCTAAGTTTTCACACCCTCGATATGAGCCCGTCACGTCCTGTGAGGGGCTCATATTCTTTGGTCGTAGAATTGCGCAATAGCAACTTCCGACCGCGTCTCTGAGGACTCCATGCCCAATTCCTTTGTCAAAGGCCTTCTGGGGTTTCTCAAGGATCTGGTCATCATCGTTGCAGCGGCACTCCTGATTTCGTTCCTCGTCAAAACGTTCTTGTTCCGATCGTTCTTCATCCCGTCGGCGTCGATGGAAGACACCCTCATGGTGGACGACCGAATCATTGTTAGCGAATTGGTTCCTGATGTTTTCGCTCTTGAACACGGGGACGTCGTCGTATTCAGTGACCCGGGCGGCTGGTTGCCGAATTACGATGCGCCCGACCCCGACCTCATCACGGCAGCTCTCGATCTGATTGCGACGGTCGTCGGTTTCGGCGGCTCGGATTCCGAAGACCACCTCGTCAAACGTCTGATCGGGTTGCCCGGCGACCGCGTCGTCTGTTGCGACGACAAGGGGTTGTTGCAGGTGAACGGGAAGTCCGTCACGGAACCGTACATCGTCACCCCCTCGAGTGGCGACGCGGCGAGTGGCATGGAATTCGACATCACCGTTCCCGACGATTCGCTGTGGGTGATGGGCGACAATCGTTACGATTCGGCTGATTCGCGTTACAACCAAGACAAGCCGGGAAGCGGCTTCGTGCCCATCGACAAGGTTGTCGGTCGCGCTGTCGTTGTCTCGTGGCCAGTTTCGAACTGGACGTGGCTCGACAATTACGCTGGTAACTTCGCGAATGCCGAGTGACCCGACTCTCAATCTCGAACGCGAGTTGTTCGCGAAGGGCAGTGGGATTGTGGTCGGAGTCGACGAGGTCGGACGCGGTGCAGTGGCGGGTCCGGTCGTGGTCGGTGTTGCCGTGATTCGCGCCGCGACGGATTTTCCGGCGGGGTTGCGCGACTCGAAACTGATCGCCGCGTCGAAGCGCGAGAAACTGATGCAGCCCGTGGCCGACTGGGTGGACGCCATCGCGACGGGTGAGGCGACGGCCGCCGAGATCGACGAGTTCGGAATCATTTCCGCGCTTGCGCGCGCGGCCGAACGTGCGTTCGCGACGCTCGCGATTGATGGTCATGACCTGGCCGGCGCCTCGGTAATTCTGGACGGGTCGCACAACTGGCTCACGGCGTCACTGTTGCCGCCCGTTGACATCATGGTGCGCACCAAGGCCGACCGCGATTGCGCGGTGGTCGCGGCCGCTTCCGTCTGGGCCAAGGTCTATCGAGACCGGCTCATGGTCGATTCGGCCGGCGATGACGACACCTACGGCTGGGCCTCGAACAAGGGGTACGGGAGCGAAGGGCACTTCGACGCGATTCGTGCCCACGGCGCAACAGACTTTCATCGGCGAACCTGGTTGTCCTCGGTATTGCCAGTGGCGGCGAAAGAATAGAATGAATCTCGATGAACGACGATGACCTAGACGCCTACGACCGCGACGCCGAACTGCAACTGTTCCGCGAATACCGCGACGTCGTCGCGCAGTTTTCGTTTGTGGTTGAGACCGAGCGCCGGTTTTACCTCGCGAACGACGTCCAGCAGGTCGTCAAAGAGGCGGGTAACGATTTCTATTTTGAGTTGACGCTCACCGATGTGTGGGTGTGGGATGTCTATCGCGCGGACCGTTTCGTGAAGTCGGTCAAGATTCTGACGTTCAAGGACATCAACGTCGAAGAGACCGGCAAGAAGGAACTCAAGTTGCCGCGCGACCTCGCGATCGGCGAAAGCTAACCTTTTCGCACACAGCCGTCGGTAACCTCGAACACCGAGTCGGGGTCATCGAATGACGGTCGGCCGAACCCAATCCATCGCGCTCTCGGGACGTTCTGCCCAGAACAGCGCAAACGATTGCCAAACTTTCGCGAACCGGGCAGGTCAAGAAACTCGCAACCCCACTAAACTATTTGGGGTCCGAAGAAGCCCTGTCTGGGTCGCAGACCTTGGGCGCTCGGCCGTTGATAACCTGAACAACGTTGGTGAGGTGACAAGAAAGGACCCCCTCATGAAGAGAAGTCTTGCTGGAGTAACCGCACTCTCCCTAGCACTCTCCATCGCACCCGCGATGGCCGCCCAAGCGGCGCCAAGGACCTGCGGAGCGGTCTGTTTCCAAACGAGCTACGACGACGTAGATCTCGGCGCGTGGTTCCTGGACGGCAAGGACGGCTTGTTGCTCGCGGAATACTCGGGATTCCGAGTGATCAACACGTTTACCCAAAAGGTGACGTTTCGATATACCACTCCGACGTTTGACACCTACATTGACGCCATCGCCCGCTCAGAAAATTCGGCGTGGGTTGTCATCGCGCTGTCGTCGGGCGAGGTCTACCGCTATGACACTGACGATTGGTCGCGAACGCGAATAAGCGCTGGCCTGTTGATGACAGACGTGCGCCGCGTCGCGGTCAGCAACAACGGGGAAGAGGTCTATGTCGGGCGTCGCACCGGCGAGTCTGGCGATGACGGTTCGACTATCCAACGATTCCACAACGGGGTTCTCGCGTCCGATGAAACCTATACCAACACCAGCGGAGACTACGGAATCACCGAATTGATGTTGGACGACTCCAGCGCGAACTTGTACGTCGGTTGGAACGGCTTTAGTCCGACATTCGTGAAACTCGATGCGATGGACATCGCTGCAGGTGCGGTGGCCGGGGACGACGACGACGACGCGTGGTCCGGCTCGTCTATCGCCGTCGCCGAGGATGGAACGGTGTACGGAGCAAATGAGTCAATCGCCGGGATGGCCAACGACGCCGTGAATTACCCGCACGTTCTCAAATTGAACGCATCGACGCTTTCCGTCATCGACTCGATTGATTCCAGCCACAACTGGGCTCAATGGGCAATCACACTCTCCGAAGACGACCAGACGTTGTTCGCTAGTTCCGCCTACAATGGCGCAACCCCGGGTGATCCCGACGAGAGGAACAAGATCGAGATAATCAACGCGTCGACCATGGAGGTTGAGCAAACCCTCCCGATTCCGGAAGCCTGGGATCAAAACGTGGCGAACATTGACGCTGATTACGCTGGTCGATATCTTGCCGTCGCCGCCCGTTTCCGGGTCTACATCGTGTCGCTCGATAGCGCACCAATCACGCTGACGGCGGAGTACTTCAACACGGGCGAACCGGGCTCGACCCAACTGGTCGATTGGCAGTATTCGTACCTGAACCCGAAGGCGAAGTTCAAGTGGTTTGAAGTGAAGTACGTCCCCGTTGGGAAGAAGAAGGCAAAGATCAAGCGCGTCAAGCGCGCATCCGAGACCGAAATTAGCCAGGTGAAAGACGGGACAACCATTCGCGTGCGAGCGGTCTATAAGAAAAAACGCCACAACACAGCGTGGGCCACCGCGGTACCCGCGGCTCCCTAGCGAGATCGCCGTGACAGCCCGCATGGCCGACTTGCGCTGTGTGTGACCTCATCATCCTCGGAAGCACCGGGTCCATCGGAACCCAGGCGCTCGATGTGGTGTGTGACAACCCCGATCGGTTCCGTGTGGTCGGGCTCGGCGCAGGCCGAAACCGTGAACTCGCCGAGGCTCAGGCCGCCGAATTCGGCGTCACCAACCTCGCGATCGGCGAAAGCTAACCTTTTCGCACACCGCTCTGTTGCGGTGAGTTCTCCACGGTTCGGGTTGATACCCGTCCGCCAGCTCGCCACGTGTCCGACCCTGTTGGGGGAGGAACAATGGCACTCAAAGACGAACTGGGGCGTTGGGGCGAAACCGTCGCCGGCGATTTTCTCGTCGCGAACGGCTACGAGGTTCTCGATCGCGGCTGGCGCTGCCGTCACGGCGAAATCGACATCATCGCGCGATCCGGACGAACCGTTGCGTTTGTCGAAGTCAAGACCCGTCGGACCGGGCGTTACGGGCATCCGCTCGAGGCGATAACCTCGGCCAAGTTCGCTCGACTGCGCGTCCTCGCGGGCGAATGGTGTCGGGTCAACCGAGTGCACGCCGGAACGGTTCGGATCGACGCGATCGGCATAATCGGTGACGGACTCGCCGTCGGTAGTCTCGAACACCGAGTCGGGGTCATCGAATGACGGTCGGCCGAACCAAGTCGATCGCGCTCTCGGGTCTTTCCGGGCATCTCGTCGACATCGAGGCCGATATTGCGTCGGGGTTACCCGCGCTCGTGCTCATCGGATTGCCCGATGCGTCGCTGGGTGAATCGAAAGACCGCGTTCGCAGTGCCGTCGCCAACTCCGGCTGCGCCATGCCACCCACTCGCGTGACCGTGAACCTATCGCCCGCAAGCCTGCCGAAACAGGGCAGCGGATTCGACCTCGCCATCGCGTTGGCGATTCTGGCGGGAACGAGAGACGTGCCAGCTGAATCCGTCGCAGCGTGTGTGCATGTCGGTGAACTTGCTCTCGACGGTCGGGTCCGACCGGTTGCGGGAATTCTGCCCGCGGTTGTCGCCGCGCGCGATGCCGGGGCAAGACGAATAATGGTGCCGGCGGGAAATCGCACCGAGGCGGAACTCGTGCCAGGCATCGAGGTCATCGCCGTGGCGAGTCTTGCGCACGCCCTGCGAGAGCACGGTGCCGACATCGTGGTGCCAGACGTTGACGTGATCGAGCCCCCGAGCGAGGCCGAACCGTTTCCCTCGTCGCGAGACCTGTCGGACATCGTCGGTCAACCCGATGTCGTCGACGCCCTCGTCACCGCCGCAGCGGGAGGACACCACATGTTTTTGCTCGGGCCGCCCGGCGCAGGGAAAACTATGCTGGCGGAACGGCTCGTCGATATCTTGCCCGACCTTGAGACGGATGCATCACTCGAGGTCACGAGCATCGCGTCGTTAGCCCGCGTTGCCCAAACACGCCAGTTGGTGACGCGACCGCCGTTCATCGCACCACATCACACGGCGACGGCCGTGGCGATCGTCGGGGGTGGATCGGGCGTGATTCGTCCGGGTGCGGTGTCACGGGCTAGCCGCGGGGTGCTGTTTCTGGACGAGGCCCCCGAGTTCGCCACGACGGTTCTCGATGCGCTTCGGCAGCCGCTCGAGTCGGGCGACATCGCGATCCATCGGGCAAATCAGAGCGCCCGTTTCCCCGCGCGCGTTCAGCTGGTTCTCGCGGCGAACCCGTGCCCGTGCGGGAACGCCGGCGTTGCCGACTCGACGTGCGTGTGCACGCCCGACCGCCGTCGACGGTATCTGGCCCGATTGTCCGGGCCAATTCTCGATCGAATTGACATTCACGTCCCCGTATCGCGGGTATCACGGGCACACCTGTTCGATGACACGGCGCCGCGGATAACGACCGCTCACGCGCGGGAACGGGTGGCGGCAGCGCGTGCACTGGCGAATGACCGGTGGGGTCCCGACCGCCCGGAGGCGACCGAACTGCGGTCGGGAAGGTTTCGACTCGCTCCGGTCGTCGTTCGTGCCCTTGATTCCGCGCTCGACCGCGGCGCCGTCACGATGCGCGGGTATGACCGGGTTCTGCGCATTGCCTGGACCCTGGCTGATTGCGACGCCGTTTCCACACCCACCTCCGACCACATCGGTCGTGCGCTCTACCTACGACAAGGAGTACCTGCATGACAACGACCTGGAATCTCTCTGACGCCGATATCGATCGCGCGATGGTGCCGCTACGACCCGACGGCGATGAGACCGACCGTCGCGACGCGTTCGCCGAGGTCGCGTGGGGGTTTTTGACCGAACCGGGGGATCGCGTTGCGGGAGCGTTGATTCGGCAGTGGGGATCCGCCACCGCACTAGATCACGTGTTGGCTAGACCCGCGGCGTCAACGTTGACCACTGATGAACTGTCGGGGTCCGATGTCGCCGAGGCCCTCGCCCGATGGGAACCGCGCATGGATGCTCCGGCACTCTTTCGATCATTGTCGACCGCGGTTTCGGTCGGGGCGAAGGTTGTCCGCCCCGCCGACTCGGTGTGGCCGGCGGGTCTCGTCGATCTCGGTGATCACGGGCCTCGTGTGCTGTGGTGCCGGGGAGCCATCGCTGCGTTGCCCCAGTCGTCCAGTGCCGTCGCCATCGTCGGAGCGCGTGCGTCGACGGGTTACGGCGAACACGTCGCGATGGATTTCGCGGCGGGTCTCACCTCGCGGGGATTCACCATCGTGTCGGGAGGTGCCTACGGAATCGACGGAATGGCACACCGCGCGACGCTCGCGTGTGGTGGCTCGACGGTGGCTGTCCTCGCCGGCGGAATCGACCAGTTGTATCCGGCTGGGCACGACGAACTTCTGCGGCGAATCATCGCGAGCGGTGTCGTCGTCAGCGAGGTGAGCCCGGGTGGTGCACCAACTCGATGGAGGTTCTTACAGCGCAACAGGTTGATCGCAGCCATCGCAGGCGCGACTGTCGTCATTGAGGCGGGATATCGCAGCGGGTCGCTGAACACCGCGACGCACGCACGCGACCTCGATCGACCCATCGGTGTCGTTCCGGGCCCCGTCACGAGTGGCGCGAGCGCGGGATGTCATCGTTTGCTTCGAACCAATCCCGCCACGACGTTGGTCACCACAGTCGCCGATGTCGCCGAATTGTTCGGATCCGAAGCCGATGCGGAGCGATTCGACGCCCGCGACTCGGACACTATCGTGCGAATTCTCGATTCGCTGTCGTCGACGAAACCGCGCACAGTGAGCGAAATCGCGGCAAAGGCGGGCATCGATGTGACCACGGTGACTTCGACGCTGGGTGCACTTGAGGCCGAGGGGCGGATTGAGCGTTCAGGAGGTGGGTGGCGGCGAATCTAAATGGATCGCGCCGACGATCTGTTGCAGGGCGAATTTGATGATTTTCTCCTGGCGGGATTGAATGTCGGGGATCTGTGTCTCGAGCGTCGGACCACGCGACAACCACACCATCAAACCGAGCGTTGACCAACCGGTCAGCGTCGCTCGCGCCAAACCAAGCTCGTCCGAAATCAATTCATCGTGAGGGTAGTTGTACTCGTCATAGTCAAAGGGCGTTACCGTCCCGTCACGGACGTCGATTGTTAGCCGCGTCAGTCGCGCGTGGTTGAGTTGGAACCTGGCGTTGTGCGCCTGCCCGAACTTTTCTTGCAGAATTGTCGTCGCGGTTCGCGCCGAGAACGGATAGTTGAAAATGGCGGCCCAGCCAGAATTGGCGACCGCCCACTCGAGTTGAGCGCCGATATACGCCATGAGGCGGGCATCGGGTTCGAGAGGCGCTTTGCCAACGGCCGCCCACAGCCGTTCGATGTAGTCGGCGTAGACCGTTGCCCCCGCCTCCGCAATCAGCCCGTTCCACGACCCGAAGTTGTAATTGACGGAAGCGAACGTGACATTGGCCGCGTCGCACACCGAGCGAGCGCTCACATCGGTTGCGCCCTGCATAGCAATCAGTTCGATTGTTTTGTCGATCAGTTGGCGGCGAATCGGAATCGCCGAATCGTCTTTTTTGGGTCTACCCGGCTTCCGGGAGCCCGCCGCCTGAGAATTTATTTGCGATGGCATATTAATACTATATTAACCGCTATTAGAAAACGGCGGTTTCCCCGATGCGCTGGCCCCGAGGAAACCGCCGTCTAATTGTCGTCTAGACGGAGTGGTGCGTTCGGCGGCGGAGCATTATTCCAGTGCCGAACGCGAGAACACCGAGCAGCACTGCGGCGAGCGCGCTGGCGGCGTTTCCGCCTGTCTTGGCAAGCCCTTCCGCCCCTGAGCCAGTCGACCCACCGGGAATTCCGATGAACGTCGAATATACCTCGAGGTGTGACCCGTTGTGTGTTACTGGGCCAACCAGGTCAAGCGTTGCGGTGTCGGGGT
>JBIIBI010000016.1:0-10163 GCA_044239485.1 Microbacteriaceae bacterium
CCGCAAAGCCGATTCTGTACATCTTCAATGTCGACGAAGGAGTCCTCACCGACGACGGGCAAAAGGCTGCACTTGCTGCGCTTGTTGCCCCCGCGATGGCGGTATTTCTTGACGCGAAGGTCGAGAGCGAATTGATTGACCTCGACCCCGCGGACGCCCGAGAACTTTTGTCGTCGATGGGACAGGACGAGAGCGGGCTCGACCAACTCGCGCGCATCGGGTTCGACACGCTCGGGCTGCAGACCTATCTGACTGCCGGACCGAAAGAAGCGCGCGCCTGGACGATTGGCAAGGGGTGGAAAGCCCCTCAGGCCGCTGGCGTGATTCACACCGACTTCGAAAAGGGCTTCATCAAGGCCGAAATCGTCGGTTTCGCCGACCTGGTCGAATGCGGATCGGTCGCGGAAGCCCGCGCCAAGGGCAAGGCCCGTATCGAGGGCAAGGACTACGTGATGAACGATGGTGACGTCGTGGAGTTCCGGTTCAACGTTTAGTCGAGTCCTGCGCCTTCCACGCGCTAAATCCGCCTCCGGCTTCGCTGCCGTTTGGGGAGTTTTACCACTAAAGTGGTTTAAACGCCAAATGCCTCTTCACCCCTCGAAAGGTCTCTCATGACCAAGCCTTCGTCCACTACGTTTTCTGCACGCTTCGCGGCCCGCTTGTTCTCTGGAATGGCTGGTGCGCTCGTCATTTTTCTCGGTGGCATCACCGCGGCTCCCGCCAGCGCAGCGACCGTCGAGTGGTCGACGCCCGCGAACTTGTCGGTGTCGGGTGCGAACGCTGATGTACCCCAGATCGGTGTCGGTGCAACTGGTCACGCGGTTGTCGTCCATAGGTTGAACGATGGCGCTAATGACCTGATTCAGGCCAACCGCACCGTTGACGGTGGTGCTAGTTGGTCGGAGCCGGTGACGCTATCATCTGCCGCCATGATGAGCACTGGTTACCCCGCGGTCGCAGTTCACACGTCTGGGAACGTTATCGCTGTGTGGACCGTCGACAACGTTGTCCAGGCCGGGCGGTCCGCGGATGGCGGTTTGGGTTGGGTGGGGGTGCCGGTGGAAATCTCGGCACCGAGCTCGGGAACTTTTACTCCGCAGGTCAGTATTGCTTCGGACGGCACGGCGATTGCTCTCTGGAATCGCACGGACGGCAGCTCTTACACGGTGCAGTCCAGTTGGTCCACTGATGATGGTGCGAGTTGGTCGGAGCCGATGGATGTGTCGGTTTCCGGGGGCGACGCGTACGGTCAGCGGATTGCCTTCGACTCGGCCGGAAACGCGGTCGCTATGTGGTACCGCTATAACGGCAGCCATTTTATCGTTCAGTCCAGCCGCTCCGTTGATGGTGGTGTGAGTTGGTCGGTGCCGGTGGATGTTTCGGTTTCCGGGGGCGACGCTTCCGAGCCCCGCTTTGCCTTTGACGTGTCGGGTAACATAGTGGCCGTTTGGTACCGCAATGACGGTAGCAATAACATCGTTCAGTCCAGCCGCTCCGCAAACGGAGGCGTGAGTTGGTCGGCGCCGGTCAATCTTTCGGAATCAGGCCAGTCCGCGGACGGTGCCGGTGTTGGAATTGACGCTGATGGAAACGCTGTCGCCGTGTGGAAGCAATCCGACGGTACTGATGACCTCATTCAGTCCAGCCACTCCGTTGATGGTGGTGTGAGTTGGTCGGATCCAGTCAACCTTTCGGCCGGCGGGGAAGATGCTGCAGAGCCGCAGGTTGCTGTTGATGTGGCGGGCAACGCGGTCGCGGTGTGGTGGCGTCCGAGTGGAAGCGGCCGGATTGTTGAGTCCAGCCGCTCTGATGACGCGGGTATGACATGGTCGCCGACAGCGGGTCTTTCGGAATCTGGCCGGGATGCGTTCGGCCCCCAGGTTGGAATAGATTCGTCGGGCGACGCGATCGCCGTCTGGTACCGATCCGACGGCAGCAATACCATTGTGCAGGCCACCCGGTCGAGTGCGAGTAACGGCGACGGCGGCGATGACAGTGGCGAAGGACTCGCCAACACGGGCCCTGGCGGTTCCGTGAACGACACCGCGTTGGTGGCGAGCTTGGGTCTGCTCGCGCTCGGTGTGCTGACTCGGGTCTTTGCTCGACGTCGCGGAGTTGCTAACCTCGGGTAGTGCCCTGCGACAACTACCTGGAGTTCCCGTTCAATGTCTAATTTCTTGTATTCCGTTGAACGTGAATTTGACGCAACCGTAGACCAAATGTGGCACGCGTGGACCGATGCGGAATCGCTTGAACAGTGGTATTCGCCGACTGCGCTGAGCGTGCTGCCGGGCTCTGTCGTGTCCGAACCGGTGGTTGGCGGTTGGTGGACCGTCGGCGTTGATGTTCCCGACAACGGTTTTGTCGCCTATTTCTTTGGCAAATACAGCGAGAACGTACCTCGCTCGATAGATCCGCCACACGGTTTATGATTTGGGCATGGGAATCAATTGGTTGGCCGTATTCGTAGCTTCACTGTCCTCGTTTGTCATCGGCGCCGCGTGGTTTGGGCCCAAAACCTTCTATCCGGTGTGGATGACCGCAATGGGACGCAAAGTCCCGACGGAAAACGTCCCGATGTCGGCTGGGTCGACCATCCTCATGTTTGGTGGAACTTACCTCGGTGCATTGATCCAGGTTTCGACACTCGCCGTCGTGGTTTCACTCGCTCGAGCAGTCGATCCGACCATCGGCGCTCTGGGCGGAGCGGCAATCGGCGCACTCCTCGGATTCGGAATTGGCGCGGCCGCCTCGTTCAGTCATCGGCAATTCGCGCAACAGAACCACAATCAGGTTGACGCGGTGTGGGTGTGGCTGATTGAGGTCGGCCAGGACATCGTGTGTCTCGCCGTCGCCGGTCTCATTATCGGATCGTGGGTTTGATTTCCCGCCCCGAGTTCGTCGCCCGCGCCGTTGTTACAGGTGTCGCGGGGCTTATCCTCGCGGGTTGTGCGACCGCCGGGCCGGCACCAATTCCCGCCTCTACGATTCAGCCGACCGCTTCACCAACGCCCACCGGCATCGTTGAGCCCGAAGACGTGACGGCTGCGTTCCGCGAATTCGCCCACGCGAGTTGTGACAAGGCCAATGCCGAAGGTGTGGTCGAAAGCAGTTGGGGTGGCACGCAGAAAGCGATTCTGATTCCGAAGTCGATGGCGTATAAGGATTTCAATGCCGTGTTTGTTGATGAGAACGGCGTGCCAGCACTGATCTGGGAGACCGACAGTTTCGCGTCGTGTAACGCGTCGAACGGATTCGCAATGGCGGAGGAATCGGGTAGCGCCTACGACATTGACCTCAGTTTTAACCTCGACGACGGAACCTTTGAATCGGTTCTCGACCAGGGAGAAGGGCAAAGCGTGACCTTCAGATACGCCGTGGTTGACGGACTTTTTGTCTCACAAGACATCGACGCCGACTGGGGTCAAACCACGGTCGAAATCACGTATGGGATTCCCTCGGAAGACGACATCGAGTTCCTGCGGTCGGCAGTTGACGCGTTCCTCGCTGAAAACGGATAACGGAATGCCTCGTTGTCCGAAGTCGGTAACACCGTGAGTGCCGCAGACATCGACGCATACCTTGCCGCTATTCCCGAACCCAAAAGGTCGACGCTGGAAGAGATGCGGCGCCGCATTCTTGCCATAGTTCCGGACGCAGAGCAAAAGATTTCCTACCAAATGCCGGCCTTCGCGGTGGGCGGAAAAGTGGTGGCCGGGTTCGCGGCATTCAAGAACCACCTCGCGTTCCTTCCTCACAGTGGCCGCGTCCTGAGTCAACTCGATCGCGAATTGGACGGTTTCGTGCGGACACTCAGTTCGTTGCATTTTGCGCTTGACGAGCCGTTATCGAACGAGCTCATCGCCGCGTTGATCGAAGCAAAAATGAGGGTTCTCGAGGGCGATGGAGAGTGGCAACGGCCCGAATAGCTTTAGACAAAGTTGTCCACAGTGCCGTGTTGTGTCGCCTGGATTTGTCGCTTCTGTGAGAAGTTATTGCGCAGAGGAGCGGGGCTTTCATGGAGCGTGGAGTCCCGCTCCTTTCACATTGGTAGGGTGAACCCATGACAAAAACGGTAAGCCAGTACCGCTCGTCGGTCTGGTTTCTGACCGTATTCTCAATGTTCTTCGGCCGTGGAATTCTCTACGCATCGTGGACGAGTCGCGGGCCTGATGTGCGCGACACCCTCGGAGTATCAATCGGCGACATGGGCGTGATTGCGACAGTGTTCGCCGCCGGGGCAATCATCGGCGTTCTCGCCTCGGGTTCCATCGTTGAGCGTCACGGCTCGCGAGTGTTGGCCGTCGGCACGTACATCGTGATGCCACTTGCTCTCATCGGCGCAATAATCGGGCTACAGACCCAATCGATCGTTGCCACCTCGATCGCACTGTTCTTTTTCGGTCTGCCCTTCGGCGCTGCCGACTATGTTTCGAACATCGAAGCGTCGGAGTTGGACCGCGCATCCACGAAGAGCAAGCTTCCGATGCTGCACGGAGGATATTCCATTGGAGTCCTGATCGGAGCCCTGCTCACAGGCCTCTTGATCCTCGCCCAGATCCCCGTCGAGGTTCAACTGGTCGCGACGGCCGTGCTCATCGGCGGTTGGACGCTGTATCGGGTTTCGGGCTTACCGCCACACCACGGAAAACACCCCGACCACGAGGCGGGCGCAAAACCCGTTCGCATCACGCAGACTCCCGCGGGCCGACGCCGAACCATCCTGATTTCGATGATCGCGTTCGTGTTCGTTTTCGCAGAGGGCGCTGCCGCGATTTTCATCCCGCTCGCCCTGACCGAAGCGGGTCGTTCGCCCGCGGAAGCCGCGTTCGCTTACACGCTCTATTCGCTGGGGATGGCGTTCTCGCGAGTGGTGGGTGGCCGCATTGTCGACCGCATCGGTCGTCGCGCAGTCGTGCTGTATTCGTCGCTATTGTGCGCGGTCGGAGTCGGACTCTTTTCGTTTGTACCTTTCGCGCCCGTCGAGTACGTCGCGGTTCTTTTCTGGGGAGTCGGCGGCTCGCTCACGATTGCCATGAGTGTTTCCTCCGTCTCGGACAACAAAGCGACCCTCACCAAAGCTCAAAGTACGCTCTGGACCTGGGTGTACTTCGCGAATCTGGGTGTCGGTCCCGTATTGGGTGGAATCGCGTTGGTGACCGGAATCTTCGGCGCCTTCCTCGCGCCGGTAATCCTTCTCGTCGGGGCCGCGGCAATCAGCGGGGTCACTCGCCCGGATCCGGAAGTGGCGCGCACTTAATCCACGGGCCCAGCATCGCGTTGGTCCCGCCTCTCGAGCGGTTTTCGCGTTAGACTTCCCTCACAACTTAAGATGACCGCTCATCGATGCGGGAGAGACCGGTTTCGAGCCGGTCACCGAAGGAGCAAGCCTCCCCGCCAATCTCTCAGGTCCGTGTACCGCATCGTCAGGTCGCTCTGGAAAGCGAAGCCCAGGCTTCCGCCGTAGGGGAAAGTGTGCAACTCGCGCGAAACTCTCAGGCACAAAAACAGAGGGGGAGTCCCGTCGCCGATCGTCGGCAACGTGATGACTTTCGGAGTGTTCATGTCTGAATCCCTCAAACTCTCTCCGCTCGATGCCATTCATCGCGAGCTCGGAGCATCGTTCACCGATTTCGCCGGGTGGGACATGCCCGTCCGCTATTCCTCGGATCTTGCCGAGCACCACGCGGTTCGAACCGCCGCCGGAATTTTCGACCTGTCGCACATGGCCGAGATTTACCTGGTCGGACCCGGCGCGGGTGCCGCACTCGATTTCGCCCTCTCGGGAACGCTCTCGAACATCCCCCTCGGCCGTGCGAAGTATTCGCTTCTCCTCAACGACGAGGGATGCATCCTCGACGACCTCGTCGTGTATCGCACGGGCGATGAAGAATTTTTGGTCGTTGCGAATGCGGGGAACCGTTTCGTCGCCGTTGAGGCGATTCGCGAACGCGCACGCGGATTTGAATGTGTCGTCCGTGACGACTCGGACACCGTCGCGCTCGTCGCAATCCAAGGCCCGAACTCGTTCGACATCCTCGACAATATCGACGGGCTTGACGTCGACGGCCTTGCCGACCTCGGCTATTACCGTTGCCTGTCGGCGACGTTCCGCGGCACCGCGGTGCTGATCGGTCGGACCGGCTACACGGGTGAAGACGGTTTCGAGATATACATCCCTGCAAACGACGCCGCCCAACTGTGGATCGCTGCGACGATCGCCGGAGAGTCGCGAGGGCTTCAAGCCTGTGGGCTCGCCTGCCGCGACACCCTGCGTCTCGAAGCGGGAATGCCCCTGTACGGGCATGAACTCAACACGTCCCTCAAGCCCGAGCAGGTCAACGCCGCTCGGGCGGTAGACCTCACCAAGGACTCGTTCGTCGGTCGTGAGGGTGTCATGGCCGGTGTTTCCGCCGGCGCTGCGGTCCTGGTTGGACTTCAGTCGGACGGAAAACGAGCCGGCCGCGCCGAATACGCCGTTCACTCGAACGGTCGAACTATCGGTACCGTGACGAGCGGCGCGCTGTCGCCGACCCTCGGATACCCCATCGCCTTTGCGCTCATCGAACCCGACTTTGCCGAACTTGGTACCGTGGTCGACATCGATGTTCGCGGAACCGCAATCCCTGCAACCGTTGTTTCACTTCCCTTCTACTCTCGAAAGGCACGCGCATGAGCATCCCAGCAGAACTTCAGTACACGAGTGAACACGAATGGGTTCGCATCGACGGCGATCTGGCCGTCGTTGGAATCACGCAGTACGCAGCGGACGCTCTGGGCGACATCGTCTACGTCGACCTCCCCAAGGTGGGCAAAGCAATCACCGCCGGCAGCGTCGTCGGCGAGGCCGAATCGACCAAGTCCGTCGGAGAACTGTTTGCACCCGTGTCGGGCGAAATCGTCGAATCAAACCAGTCCGTCGTCGACTCACCCGAACTCGTCAATTCAGACCCATACGGCAACGGGTGGCTCTTTTCGGTTCGTGTCTCGAGCCTTGGCGAACTCATTTCGGCCGATGCCTACGCAGCACTCATCGCGGAGTAAACCGTGAACGATTTCCGTAAACGACACATCGGAACCACTGGTGACGCGCAGAGCGTCATGTTGGGTTCGCTCGGGTATTCGTCGCTCGACGAATTGATGGACGCCGCTGTTCCCGCTGCGATTCGCCAGGAATCGTTCCTGTCCCGCATCCCAGCGGCCGCGAGCGAGCGCGAGACGATTGCCGAACTTCGCGCGATTGCCAGCGAGAACACCGTTGGCCGCAACATGATTGGACTCGGTTATTACGACGCCGTCATGCCGAGTGTCATCAAGCGAAACATCTTTGAAAACCCGTCGTGGTACACGGCGTACACGCCGTACCAACCCGAGATTTCACAGGGCCGACTCGAGGCACTCATCACCTTTCAGACGATGGTCTGCGATCTAACCGGAATGGGCACCGCGAACGCGGGAATGCTCGACGAAGCGTCGGCTGCGGCCGAAGCAATGCTCATGGCCCGTCGTGTATCCGGCAGCGAATCGAACGTTTTCCTCGTCGACGCAGACGCGTTCCCTCAAACCCGTGCGGTCCTCGAGACACGCGCTGAGCCCATCGGTGTCACGCTCAAATTCGTCGATTTTGCGGCGGGGGACGCCGCTAGTGCTGTGAAAGACGGCGCGTTCGGTGCGTTCATTCAGAATCCGAGTTCATCGGGACGAGTTCGGGACATCGCGGGGGACATCGCCGCGGTCAAGAACGTCGGCGGCGTTGTCGTGGTTGCGAGCGACCTGCTTGCGCTCAATCTCATGGTGTCGCCCGGCTCGCTCGGAGCAGACATCGTGTTGGGTTCGTCGCAACGATTCGGCGTGCCTCTCGGTTTCGGTGGACCGCACTCGGCGTTCTTTGCCGTGGCCGAAGGCCTCGAACGCCAGATGCCCGGACGCCTCATCGGCGTTTCGCGCGATGCTGACGGTCGACCCGCTTACCGTTTGACCCTTCAGGCTCGCGAACAGCACATTCGTCGCGACAAGGCGACCTCCAACATTTGTACTGCCCAGGTTCTGCTCGCGGTCCTCGCGGCCATGTACGCCGTGTATCACGGACCGGCCGGACTCCGTCAGATCTCGACAAACGTTGCGGAAAAAGCGAGTCGATTCGCTCGTCGAGCCGCAGCCGCCGGACACGATGTTGTCCACACCGACTTCTTTGACACCGTTCAGGTTCGCGTTCCGGGCAAGGCGGTGTCGATCGCGGCAACCGCCCACGCTGCAGGACTCCTGATTCACGTGGTCGACGCGGATGTCGTGCAACTGTCGTTCGACGAATTGTCGACCGGATTTGCAACGGGAATTCTTGCTGGCGGCGATGACGTGCTCATTGACCCGATTTTCGGGCTCGAGCCAGAGGCTCTTCGCGCGGACGATGCGGCAATCGGCGACACCGCCATGCCAACAGCACTGGTTCGCACGGACGACATTCTCACTCACCCCGTCTTCAACACGTATCACAGCGAAACGTCCATGATGCGTTTTCTCAAGCGCCTTGCCGACAAAGATTTCGCCCTCGACCGCGGAATGATTCCGCTCGGTTCGTGCACGATGAAACTCAACTCGGCGACCGAAATGGAAGCCGTCACCTGGCGCGAGTTCGGCGGAATTCATCCCTTCGCACCTGCAGCGAATGTCGGAGGGTATCTCCTCCTCATTTCGCAGTTGGAGGAGTGGCTCACTGAACTGACGGGCTACGACACCATCAGCTTGCAGCCGAACGCGGGAAGCCAGGGCGAGCTCGCCGGCCTGCTCGCGATTCGCGGGTACCACCTGTCGCGGGGTGATGACCACCGCGACACCTGCCTCATCCCGTCGAGTGCCCACGGGACCAACGCCGCATCCGCCGTTTTGGCCGGGATGAAGGTCGTTGTCGTCGCGTGCAAGGAAAACGGCGACGTCGACATCGACGACCTGCGTGCCAAGATTGCCGAGCACGGCGATCGCTTGTCCGCTCTCATGGTCACGTACCCGTCGACCCACGGTGTGTACGAGCACGGAATCCGTGAGATCACGGGTGCCGTTCACGATGCCGGAGGTCAGGTTTACATCGACGGCGCCAACCTCAACGCACTCCTCGGTTTCGCTCGCTACGGCGACATCGGTGGGGACGTATCACACCTCAACCTGCACAAGACGTTCGCTATCCCGCACGGCGGTGGCGGGCCCGGCGTTGGACCGGTCGGGGCGAAGGCGCACCTCGCGCCATTCTTGCCCGGGCACCCGATGGCACAGGCGGCGGCTCACCCCGCGTTCGATTCGGCGACGGGCGGCGAAGGGCCATTCGTCCACGGCGGCGGTCCAGTTACCGCTGCGCCGTTCGGCAGCCCCAGCATCCTGCCCATCTCGTGGGCGTACGTTCGCATGATGGGGTCTGACGGACTCCGCCAGGCGACGGCGGCTGCGGTGTTGTCAGCGAACTATGTGGCCGCGCGGCTTCGCGAGCACTACCCCGTGCTGTACGCGGGCGAAAACGGTCTCGTCGCTCACGAGTGCATCCTCGACTTGCGTCCGCTCACGGCGGAAACGGGTGTGACCGTTGACGACGTCGCCAAGCGATTGGTTGACTACGGCTTCCACGCGCCGACGATGTCGTTCCCGGTTCCGGGAACGCTCATGGTCGAGCCGACGGAGAGCGAAGACCTCGCCGAGATCGACCGATTCATCGAAGCGATGATCGGTATCAAGCGCGAAGCGGACGCCGTCGCGGCCGGTGAATGGCCGGCCGACGACAACCCACTGGTCAACGCACCGCACACCGCCGACAGCCTGATTTCGGGTGAATGGACACACCCCTATTCCCGTGAAGTGGCGGCGTATCCTTTCCGCGGCGTCGTCTCGGACACCGTTTCGGGGTTGTTCTCGCGCGTCGACCAGTTGAAGTATTGGCCGCCGGTTCGCCGCGTGGACGGTGCTTACGGCGACCGAAACCTCGCGTGTGCGTGCCCGGACCCGTCTGCTTTCGCCGAATAGAGTTCACATCGGCGTGTAAACGTTAGCGCTTCCGCGCTTCCGCGCTTCCGCATGCCCGCGCCTTCCTCCTTCCCCCCCATCCACGCCTTCCCACCTCCCCCCCCATCCACGTTTGTGGTAACCAAATCTTCCGAAACCAACGTTCGTGGATACCAAAT
>JBIIBI010000017.1:0-10104 GCA_044239485.1 Microbacteriaceae bacterium
GAACCGTTCGTCACCTGGGGAACGAACCCGGGGCAGGGCGTTGCGCTGTCGGAATCGGTTCCGAACCCCGCGAACATCGCCGACCCCAACGAACGCGAAAGCGCGGAACGCGCTCTGGAATACATGGACCTCACCGCGGGAACCCCGATGAAGGACATCCGCGTCGACCAGGTGTTCATGGGATCGTGCACGAATTCTCGGATCGAGGACCTGCGTGCATTCGCGAGTGTCATCAAAGGCAAAAAGCTGGCCGACGGCGTCAAGCTCATGGTTGTTCCCGGTTCAGCTCGTGTCCGACTCGAGGCCGAGGCCGAAGGAATCGACGCGATCGTGACCGAATTTGGCGGGGAATGGCGATTCGCTGGCTGCTCGATGTGCCTCGGGATGAACCCCGACAAGCTTCAGCCGGGTGAACGATGTGCGTCGACGTCCAATCGAAACTTCGAAGGACGACAGGGCGCTGGCGGTCGGACGCACCTCGTCTCACCGCTTGTCGCCGCCGCGACCGCAATTCGCGGAACGCTCTCGAGCCCGTGGGATGTGGAATAGACGTGGACACAGTTTCGATCATCACCGGAATCGGCGTGCCGCTGCGGCGCGCCAACGTGGACACCGACCAGATCATCCCCGCGGAATTTCTCAAGCGCGTCACCAAGACGGGTTTTGAAGACGCGTTGTTCGAACGTTGGCGTCACGACCCCGATTTCATTCTCAACACCGAACCGTTCTCGCGCGGAACTGTGCTTGTCGCCGGCATGGATTTCGGGACCGGTTCGTCTCGTGAACACGCGGTTTGGGCGTTATGGGACTTCGGTTTCCGCGCCGTCATCGCACCGCGCTTCGGCGACATCTTCCGCGGAAACTCGGGCAAACAAGGTTTGCTCACCGCTGTCGTCCCAGAAGACGTTGTTGAGCGAATCTGGGCTGAACTTGATGCAATCCCGGGAACCGAGGTGACCGTCGATCTTGAGGCGCGAACCGTAACCTGTGGAAGCGTGACGAGCGCGTTCGAGATTGACGACTACACCCGATGGAGGCTCATGGAAGGTCTCGACGACATTGGATTGACGTTGCGTCACGAGAGCGACATTGATGGATTTGAATCCCGCCGTGAATCGTGGCGCCCGACGACGTTGCCTGCCCGATGACGTCACTCAATGACGACGCTCGCGCCCAGGGAGCGAAAGTCGGCCTGTCGGTCGACACGCTCATCATCCGCGGCGGAAAGCCACTCCACGGTCGCGTAGATGTGCGGGGCGCCAAAAACCTCGTGACCAAGGCGATGGTTGCCGCCCTCTTGGGTGACTCGCCCTCCGTCCTGCGTGACGTCCCCAACATTTCGGATGTCGCCGTCGTGCGCGGACTCCTCGAGGCTCACGGTGTTCACGTGACCGACTCGGCCGAAGGTGAGCTCACCCTCGACCCGACGAACGTCACGAGCGCCCACTTCGCCGAGATCGACGCGCACGCCGGCTCAAGCCGAATCCCGATTCTGTTCTGTGGCCCACTACTTCACCAACTGGGCGAGGCGTTTATCCCCGACCTCGGCGGCTGCCGCATTGGCGATCGCCCCATTGATTTCCACCTCGACGCCCTTCGCGCCTTCGGAGCGGTGGTGACCAAGCAACCTCAGGGCATTCACCTCACTGCCCCCGAGCGGCTCAAGGGCGCTCACATCGAACTGCCGTTCCCGTCCGTCGGGGCGACCGAGCAGGTCTTGCTCACGGCGGTTCGGGCCGAGGGTGTCACCGAACTCAAGAACGCCGCGATCGAACCCGAAATCATGGACCTCATCGCGATTTTGCAGAAGATGGGCGCCATCATCTGGATTGAACCGAACCGCACCATCTTTATCGAAGGCGTCGAAACCCTTCACGGCTACGAGCACCGATCACTTTTCGACCTGAACGACGCGGCGTCGTGGGCGTGCGCAGCTCTCGTCACGAAAGGTGACATCTTTGTCGTCGGCGCCAAGCAACCGGAACTTCTCACCTTCCTCAACGTCTTTCGAAAGGTGGGCGGAGAGTTCGAGGTCCACGAGGACGGCATTCGATTCCGACACCCTGGAGGCCAGTTGAAGCCGGTCGTCGTCGAAACCGATGTTCACCCCGGATTCATGACCGACTGGCAACAGCCTCTCGTTGTTGCCTTGACTCAGGCCGAGGGCACGTCCATCGTGCACGAGACGGTCTACGAGAACCGCTTCGGGTTCACCGAGTCGCTCAACAAGATGGGTGCGAACATCGAGATTCACCAGGATGGAATCGCATCCATCACTCGTCGCGTTCCGCGCCGAAAGTTAGAGCAGGCCGCGGTCATCGTGGGTCCGACGCCACTTCACGGAGCGGACATTCGTGTTCCTGACCTTCGCGGTGGATTCTCGCACCTCATCGCCGCGCTCGCCGCGACCGGCACGAGCACAATCAGCAACGTCGGAATCATCGCCCGAGGCTACGAGCACTTCATTGACAAACTCCGTGACCTCGGCGCCGACTTTGAGCTCGCGGACTAGGCTTTCCGCAAAGAGGAGCAGGATGACAAAGAGTGAAAAATCCGCACGCTGGCGCGTGACGGCGAGCATCGCACTGCCCCTCATGGGACTCATTTCGCGCATCTCGGTTCGTGGAATAGAAAACGTACCGGCCTCGGGAGGGTTCATCCTGGCGCCCTGCCACTTCAGCGCCATCGACCCCGTGGTGATGGGTGTCGCACTGTGGAGGGCGGGTCGTACCCCTCGATTCATGGCGAAGGAATCGTTGTTTCGTGTGCCCGTTTTGGGATCTGTGCTTCGCGGGCTCGGCCAAATCCCGGTGGATCGCGCCGGTCAACAGCGCGCGATGGGGCCGATGAAAGCCGCCCGGTCGCTCGCGAAATCGGGGGGAGGAGTTATCGTCTACCCCGAGGGCTCACTGACGCGTGACCCCGACCTGTGGCCGATGCGAGGAAAGACGGGCGCCGTCCGAATGGCTCTCGATGCCAACATTCCCTTGATTCCCGCTGCTCACTGGGGAACGCAGATTCTGATGCCGCGCTATTCGGGAAGGATTCGTTTCTTTCCGCCGACACCGATTACGGTACTCATCGGAAAACCGATTGACCTGTCGGCATTCAAGGGCAAGGTGCTCGATCAGAAACTCCTCATCGCGGCGACCGAGATTTTGATGACGGCCATCGCCGAACTACAAGGTCAGCTGCGCGGCGAAAAACCACCAACCAAGCGGTGGGACCCGGTCGAACACAACCAGACCACAACCGGGAAATTCAAATGACCACCGTTGCGGTGCTCGGCGCGGGAGCGTGGGGGACAACCTTCGCGAAGGTTCTCGCCGACGGTGGCGCTGAAGTTCAGCTGTGGGCGAGGCGTGACGAGATCGCCCGCGAGATCAACGAAACCCACCGCAACACCACCTACCTGCAACGCGTGAATTTGCCATCGAACATCACGGCATCAACGTCGTTGGCCGCGTCGCTGGCCGGCGTCGACGAAGTGTATTTGTCCGTCCCGTCACAGTCGTTGCGATCGGTACTCGACGGAGTGAACGGTCAGCTAGGAGACACTGTTCCCGTCGTTTCGCTCATGAAAGGTGTCGAACGACAATCCGGACTGCGCATGAGCGAGGTGATTCGCGACGTGACGGGTATCGACGAAGGCCGCATCGCGGTCGTCTCTGGCCCCAACCTCGCTCTTGAACTCGCAAAGGAAGAACCGACCGCGTCAGCGGTTTCCTCGGCCAACTCGGACACCGCTGTCATGGTCGCCGCGACGTGCCGCAACAGTTACTTCACGACGTTGACCAACACCGACGTGATTGGCACCGAATTCGGCGGCGTTCTCAAAAACCTCATCGCTGTCGCCGTGGGAATCGCGGACGGTGTCGGCTACGGCGACAACACCAAGGCGTCAATCATCACGCGCGGGCTCGCCGAACTGTCGGCGTTCGCCTCGGCGTATGGTGCGCGCCCAGAGACCATGTGGGGACTCGCCGGTCTTGGTGACCTGATTGCCACGTGTGAATCCCCGCTCTCGCGCAACAACACCGCCGGACGGCTTTTGGGGCAGGGCTATTCCTTCGACAGGGTGATTCGGCAGATGGATCAGACCGCCGAAGGGTTGTCGTCCGTCGATCCGATCCTTGTTCTCGCCGCGGCCAAGGGCGTATCGATGCCGATCGTCTCGCAGGTCCAGCAAGTACTGCAGGGGACACTCGACCCGCGCGAGCTGGCACCGCACCTTGCGACCGATTCCGAAATTCCGTCGGAGGAATAGATGGCGATTCAGGCTCTGGCAGATGGCCGGGTGCTCGCCGAACGAATCGGAGGGTCGCCCGCGCGAGTCGTCGCCCTGCACGGGTGGGGACGGTCGGGGGCTGATTTCATCGGCTTGTTGGCTGGGCGTGATTCCGTTGCGATTCATTTGCCGGGGTTCGGCCCTGCCGCCGCACCGGACGCTGTCTGGGGGACGGACGATTACGCACGGCTCGTCGCCGAGGCGATCGAGCCTCTGGGGCCAGTTGTTGTCGTCGGACACTCGTTTGGCGGTCGAATTGCGGTTCGCCTCGCGGCATCGCGCCCCGAACTGGTTTCCGGTCTCGTGCTGACCGGTGCGCCACTCGTCCGGCTCGCGCCCGTCTCGAAACCGAAACTGTCGTATCGAATTGCAAAGACGCTGAATCGAATCGGGCTCATTCCGGATTCGGCGATGGAGGCTCGTCGCAAGAAGGCAGGAAGCGCCGATTACAACGCCGCGCAGGGGATCATGCGCGACATCATGGTGAAGACGGTGAACGAGAACTATGACGACGACCTCGCCCGCATCAGTGCGCCGACGTGGTTGGTGTGGGGCGAGAACGACACCGCAGCGCCGACTGCAGCCGGCAAGGTCGCGTCCGAACGAATTCGCGGGGCGCGATGGACGGTCGTCCCCGGCGAAGCACACCTCTTGACCCCCGTGTTGTCGGCCGCCGTTCGCGCGGCCGTTGAGGAGGCTCTCGGATGACCGAAGTCCTCGCCTGGGCAATCATCGGGCTTCTGCCCGTGATCGTCGGCGTCAAATGGCTCAGGGTTGCGCAGCGTGAGCACTACATCGCCGGTTGGACGACTCGTATCGCACTCGGTTGGGGTCGTTCGCGCCAGGTGTCATGGTGGCCCCTCATCGCCGCTGTTGCACTCGAATTCATGGCGTCGTTCATCTCGACCGCAACCTGGTGGACCTCGCTCGTCGTGCCGATTCTGGTCTTCGGCTTGATGGTGTTGTGGCCCTGGGGACTTCGTTTCCGCGGCACGTCGTCACCACTGCAGTGGACGGCTCGACTTCAACGCCTCGCTTTCCTGTGGCTTGTGCTGTCGTGGCTGTTCCTGTTTACGGCGAGCACCTTGAGCGTCTCGTACGCGGTGGTCTTTTTCGGGTTCGTTGCCCCTGTTGTGATGGACCTCGCACTGATGGCGGCCAGGCCTATCGAGAAGGCGCTGTCCAGGAAGTGGCTCGCCGCCGCCCAAAAGAAGCTTCGCCAAGTCAGCCCGACCGTCGTCGCGATCACCGGCTCGTATGGCAAGACGTCGACCAAGGGTTACGTCGCGCACCTGGTCGCAGCGAAGTATTCGGTCGTGCCGAGCCCCGCATCGTTCAACAACCTCATGGGATTGGCGCGAGCCGTCAACGACAAACTGACACCCGGCACCGAGGTGTTCGTCGCCGAAATGGGCGTCTATGGCGAGGGCGAGATTCGCGAACTGTCAACGTCGTTCCCGCCGGATATCGCCGCGATTACGACGATCGGTGAGGCCCACCTCGAACGCATGGGAAGCCGTGAGGTCATCCTGCGAGCCAAGAGCGAGATTGTCGAGAACGCCCGCATCGTCGTGCTGCCCATCGACGACCCACTCCTCGCGACGCTTGCGAACCGGTGCGAGGGCGAGGGCAAGCGCGTGATTCGCGTCAGTGCCACCGGGGCGAAGGCCGATGTGTCGGTCAACCCAACCAAGGGCACCGTCACGGTTGGCACGGAGTCCGTTCCGGTTCAGATCTCGGGCGTCGGCCATGCGGTCAACGTCGCCGTCGCGGTCGGAATCGCTCACGCACTTGACGTGCCTCTCGCAGTTCTTGCGCCGAGACTGGGGAACCTGCCGAACGCTGCGCACCGGGCCGAGCCGCAGCAGGCTCCGAGTGGCGCGATTATTATCGACGACTCGTACAACGCGAACCCGATTGGCGCTGCTCGTGCAATCGAAGGCGGAGCGGCTATGGCGAAGGGCCGAAAGGGTCCATTCGTCGTTGTGACTCCGGGCATGATCGAACTCGGTACCGTTCAATTCGACCGCAACCGCGCCATGTCTGCACAGGTCGCAAAGGTCAGAGGCGAACTCTTTGTCGTGGGGTACACGAACCGAGGAGCACTGCTTGCGGGTCACCCGACGGCACAGGTCTTTGCCGACAGGCCCAGCGCCATGGCCGCTGCCCTCGAACGCGCCGGCGCTTCGGGCGTTATCCTTGTCGAAAACGACCTGCCCGATCATTACGCGTAATTGCCGGCTTCCTGGGCAGGGGAGCCAGACGGGAATCCGATGAGCGCCTCACGACCCTGGGCCGTGGTTTTTGGCGGGCCAAGTCCCGAGCACGAGATTTCGATTCTCACGGGACTGCAAGCCGAACGTGTCCTGACGGACGGCGGCGACACCGTTCACCCGATCTATTGGGCGCCCTCGGGCGAATGGTTTCTCGTGCCGAACGGCACCGAGGCAAAGGACTACCTCGAGGGTGCGCCGAAGTCAGCCAAGCCGCTCGAGGTGCGGCTCGCCCCCGAGCCCGGTTTCTATTCCAAAAAGTCGTTCGGGTCGGGTGCGCTTGACGTCGACGCCGCGTTGCTCTGTTTTCACGGGGGAATCGGTGAGGGCGGCGGGGCCGCGGCGATTTTTGATGCGATGGGAATCCCCGCGACGGGCTCGACTCTGTTCGCGGGCGCGGTCGGCATGGACAAGTTGGCGTTCGGCGGAATGATGGAAGCCGCGGGAATCCCGACACTGCCTCGCCGTGCGGTCTCGGCAACAACCGAACCCGGTTACAAGGGCCCATACATTGTGAAACCAAGATTCGGCGGTTCATCCATCGGCATCGAGATCGCCGACGACCTCGCCTCGGCGCGTGCCCTCGCGCACAACAGCCCGCACTTGAAAAACGGCGCGGTACTCGAGCCGTACAAACCAAACCTCGTCGACCTCAACATCGGCTTCCGCACCTTCCCGGCGCTCGAACTGACCGACCTCGAAAAACCGCTTCGCGGTGGCGGGGACTCCGGACTCTATTCGTACGCCGAGAAGTACCTCGCCGGTGGCGCGGGCTCCGAAGCGGGACTGTCTAGCGCCCCGCGTGAGTTCCCCGCGAAGTACCCGGCAAAGATTCACGAACGCGCAGCAGAACTCGCGCGCGCGGTCGCCGACGTCACGCGATTGACGGGCGTTGTTCGACTCGACCTGCTGCTCGACGAGAAGTCGGGTGAGCTCGTCGTGAACGAAGTGAACTCGATTCCCGGCGCGCTGTCGCTCTACTTGTGGGCACCGAAGCACCCCGCGCTGACGATTCTGCGCGACGCCCTGACCGAGGCGCGCGATCGCCGCGTCGTCTTCCCTCAGGCTGGGCACGGTGGCGGAGTCGCTCTGCGTGCCGCGGGCGGTATCTCGGCCAAGCTCCTCGGCCTCGGCTAGTCGCCCTTCCGCACTTCCGTCCTTCTGTCCTTCCGTCCTTTCGCACTTCTGCACTTCCGCCCATTCACCCAACGTTTTGCCCCCAGCTCGCCCCCAACGTTTTGGGTAGCCAAAACTGCGGATCCCGACGTTTTGGGTAACCAAAACTGCGGATCCCGACGTTTGTGGAAACGAAAACCGTCTCTGTGAGTGAGGACAGGGGAAACCGGTGATTCGGTTTCCACGAACGTGGGATTTGAGCGAATCGGTTTCCAAAAATGTATGGGGCGCTCCGATTTTGCAGACAATTCAGCCCGGCTGGCCTGTTTCTGCAGACATCGCGGGCAAATGCGCCCAGGGTTCGCGCAATTCGCGATTTGTCTGCACAAACGTTATGAAACCTTCGAATTGTCTGCAGAATCGGGTGGCGTGTGCGCATCGGGTGGCGTGTGCGCATCGGGTGGCGAAGACGGGCGAGAGCAACCGAAACGGGTGATGGGAGAGGGGATTGGTGCTACCGGGTCAGTTGCCCAGCACGTCCGTCGCGTCGATACAGACGCGCAGAGGTTCGAGCGTGCCCACGGCAATCGACAGGTCCGAGAGCACGGTAGTTCCGCTCACCGCGGTCGAATCGATGAGCACTTCGACGGCGGGGTTTCGCCCGTAGGTGAGGAAGGTGAAGTTCGGGTCGTTCGCATCGTCGCGCAGCCAGTCCACGTCGTCCACCGTGAAGCAAGGGAGTACTGACGGGCCGGTGTCCGGAAGGCCGCAGCGCAGAATCACGGCGGCAGGGGTTCCCCACGCCGCGGTCGACTGTGCGTTGGTTGAGCGGCGGTTGAGGTCTGCAACGACGTCGGGCAGACGAACCATGACTTCGGCGCACGCCGGATCGTTCGCGGCCTCAGCGGGTTGGAGTGCAACGGTTCCCGCGCAACCGGACAGCAGCCCGAGGAGGGCGAGGCTGGGGAAAAGGAGTCGTGCGCGCATCGCTTTCAGGCTACCGTTGAACCGTGAACGCGACGGATGCCACAATCGGAGAAATCGGCGAGGGTGCAACGCTCGCGCGAATTTTCCCAATCTTGCCGTCGTCCCGCCGCACCATCCTCGGCCCAGGCGACGATTGCGCGATTGTGACGGTGCCCGACGGGCGCGTGCCCGTCACGACCGATCTCATGATCGAGGGCCCCGACTTTCGCATCGGCCTGTCGATGGGTTACGACATCGGGTGGAAGGCGTGTGCAACGAATCTCGCGGACATCGCCGCGATGGGAGCAACCCCGACGGCTCTCGTTGTCGGTCTCGCCGCACCGGCCGAAACCACCGTCCGATTCGTCGAGGACATCGCTCGTGGTTTCCACGACGCTGCAACGGCTCTGGCCCCCGGTTGTGGAGTCGTGGGTGGCGACTTGTCGAACGCTCCGCTCGTCATGCTCGCAGTAACGGCGCTCGGGGAATTTGATGGCGTCGAGCCCGTCACTCGTTCGGGCGCGTCCATCGGAAACGTTGTTGCTGTTGCGGGGCCGCTGGGCAACGCCAAGCGCGGTCTCGATGTTCTTTTCGATCGCGCGGTGGCCCCTGACGGAACCATCGACCCAGTGGCAGTGGCGGAAGCCTGGGCGTCTCATCCCGTTGATGTGGCCGCGCAATTGCGTCCCGATCCGCCGATTGCCGCCGGTCGCGCCGCGGCGTTGGCCGGGGCGACGGCGATGATGGATGTCAGCGATGGACTGGTGCTCGACGCGCGCCGCATCGCGACAGCTAGCGGTGTCGCCATCGATTTCGACCTGTCCGCCGTGGGTGACATTGACGCCCTAACAGGAGGCGAGGACCACGCGATGTTGGCGTGCTTCCCGGTCAACGCGAAGCTGCCCGCCGAATTCCGTGTCGTTGGCAGGGTCGCCCCGGGCGAGGGCATTCTGGTCGACGGCGTGCCGTTCGATTCGCGCGGTGGATGGGACCCGTTCGCCGACTATTCGGCGACGTCCAACCAATAGACCCGCGTCTCGCCGTAATCCTTGGGCGCGAGAATCCCGTAACCCACTGGCCATACTGGTTCGGGGTCACGGCTCGCACGTTCCACGGCGACGACGGCGTCGGGCGACAGCCGGGGCAACAACAGTGTCATCGCGGTCAGGAGCGCCGCATTGTCCATCTCATAGGGCGGGTCGATGAAGACCACATCCCACGTTTCCGCGCTCGCTCCGACAAACCCCGCAACGCTCGATCGGTGGACGCGAATCGAACAGTCCGGCACGGCGGGGGCGACGAGTGCGGTGTTCTTGGACATCACCTTGACCGCTTTTTCCGAGTTGTCGACGAGGTCGACGCGAGATGCTCCACGGGACGCGGCCTCGAGGCCAACCGCCCCGCATCCCGCATACAGGTCGAGAACGCGAGCACCGGTAATCGTCGTGAGGGCGTCGAATC
>JBIIBI010000018.1:0-10097 GCA_044239485.1 Microbacteriaceae bacterium
TGCGCGGCGCCGCCCGATGGCGACGACAATTGACAGCCTCCGAAAGTTGGGTGTCGAAGTCGACGACGCCGGTCGCGGAACACTGCCGTTCACGGTTCGCGGAACGGGCCAGGTGGCCGGCGGCGAAATATCTATCGACGCCTCGCAGTCGAGCCAGTTTGTGTCCGGGTTACTTCTCGCTGGCGCACGATTCACCAACGGGCTCACGCTTCGCCACACAGGAGAACACCTTCCGTCCATGCCCCACATCGAGATGACCGTCGCGTGCCTTCGCGCCCGCGGGGTCAGCGTGACGGAACCCGAGCGTGGCGTCTGGCGAGTCGAGCCGAGTCCGATTTCGGCAATCGACATCGAGATCGAACCAGACCTCTCGAACACGGCACCGTTCCTCGCCGCGGCGCTGATTGCCGGCGGCACGGTCACCATCCCCCAGTGGCCCACTCGCACGACTCAGGTCGGCGACGACCTCGGTGGGTACTTCGAGGAATTTGGCGGGACGGTTACGCGAGACGAGCGAGGTCTCACGGTCGATGGCGGCCCAGGAATTCTCGGTGGACAACCAATCCACGGTGTAAACCTCGACCTGTCGACCGGTGGCGAACTTGCACCGTCGCTCATTGCACTCGCGACTCTCGCCGACTCGCCGTCGACCTTCACCGGTATCGCCCACCTTCGCGGTCACGAAACAGATCGGCTCGCGGCGCTTGTGACCGAAATCAACCGCCTCGGTGGCAACGCAACCGAACTGCCCGACGGAATCCACCTCGAACCCGCGCCACTGCACGGCGGTGAGTGGCAGAGCTACCACGACCATCGCATGGCGACCGCCGGCGCCATCATCGGTCTGGCCGTCGATGGAGTCGACGTCGACAACATCAGCACAACCGCCAAGACACTTCCCGATTTTCCCGCGATGTGGACGGCGATGCTCGACTCATGAATTGGCTTCCGGAGGACGCTGACCGCTTCGACGACTACGACGAGACGGCCGCCAAGGTCCGTCCGCCCAAACGGGGAAGCAAACCGCGAACCAAGAATCGGCCGGCTCACGACGATTCGATTCAGGCTCGTGTCATTACGGTTGACCGTGGTCGCTATCTGACTCTCGCCGACGAGGGAACGTCCGAGGAACGCGAGATCATCACCAAGCGAGCCCGCGAATTGTCGCGAACACCGATTGTCACGGGCGACCTCGTTGACATTGTGGGGGACACGACGGGTGGCGACGGCACTCTCGCGCGCATTGTTCGCGTTGTCCCGCGCACCACGGTTCTGAGGCGCTCGGCCGACGACAGTGACACGGTCGAACGAATGATCGTCGCGAACGCCGATCGGATGCTCATCGTCGTTGCGGCGGCAAACCCGGAACCGCGCCAGCGACTGGTCGATCGGTACATGGTGGCCGCGTTTGACGCGGGAATTTTGCCCATTCTCTGCGTGACAAAAACCGACCTCGCGGATCCGACCGAATTCCTCGCGCATTTTCACGGTCTCAATGTGCCCGTCGTGACGTCCCGTTCGGACGACCCGCCGCTCGCAGAATTGACGGAGGTGCTCGTCGGACACACGACGGTCGCGGTCGGACACTCGGGCGTCGGAAAGTCCACACTTGTCAATGCCCTCATTCCCAGCGCCCATCGAGCCGTCGGTGTCGTCAATGACGTGACGGGCAGGGGAAGACACACCTCATCGTCGACCGCATCCTTCCGTTTCCCCGGCGGCGGGTGGCTCATCGACACCCCCGGAGTTCGCTCGTTCGGGTTGGGACACGTTCGCCCGGAGTCCGTCCTCGCGGCGTTCACGGATCTAGCCGAAATCGCCGAGGACTGCCCGCGCGGATGCAATCACTTTGACGCCGACTGCGCGATGGTCGAAGCGGTCGCCGCCGACGCACTTGGTCCGGAGGGTGCGGCACGGCTCGATTCGGTTCAGCGATTGATTCAGTCGCTCGATTCCGTGGCGTAACATGACAGCGTGACCATAACCCTCCAGGACGACCTCGCTCTCGCCCGTTCGCTTGCCGCCATGGCCGACCTCGTGTCGATGCGTCGCTATGAGGCTCAAGACTTCACTGTCACCACGAAACCCGATCGCACACCGGTCACTGAAGCGGACCGTGAGGTTGAACACGCGATCCGTGAGGGATTGGCCGCCGCGCGTCCAGAGGATGCAATCTTGGGTGAAGAGTTCGGTGCGTCCGGCCATCAGGAGGGGGAACACCGTCCCCATCGGCAATGGATCATCGACCCGATTGACGGCACCGCCAATTTCCTCCGCGGAGTGCCGATTTGGGGAACACTGATCGCTCTCGCGGTCGACGGTGTCCCCGTCGTCGGTGTCGTGTCCGCTCCCGCTCTGGGCCAACGCTGGTGGGGCGCCAAAGGCCACGGTGCCTTCACACAACGCGCCGGGAAACACGAAGAACCCTTGTCAGTGAGTTCGGTCACTTCTCTTGACGACGCGGTCGTCTCGTACAACTCTCTGCCGGGGTGGATCGAGGCGGGTCGCGGTGACCAAGCCATTGCACTGGCAACCTCGGCGTGGCGTGCGCGTGCGATCGGAGACATGTGGCCATACATGCTCGTCGCCGAAGGCGCAATCGATATCTCGACCGAATGTGGCCTTCAGCCCTACGACATGGCCGCTCTCATTCCGATTGTGGAAGAGGCCGGTGGACGTTTCACCGACATCGACGGCCGCGAAGGACCGTGGCACGGCACCGCGTGTGCAACCAACGGACATCTGCACGACACAGTTCTGTCGACCCTTCGATAGTCTTAGACCGTGCCTACCTTCCGTTTCTCGACCCTTCGTCTCGCTTCCGTGTTGACTGTTTCCGCGCTGTCCTTGACGGGGTGCACCATGGTTTCCACGTTGATCGACACTTACGGCGGTGGACCAGAGCCCGTGGCAACCCCCTCGGCAGAACCGACCTTTGCGCCGACGGGGCTCATCGATCTGAAGATCGGGGATTGCCTCGACCAAAAGCGGCTTGAAGACGGAATCACGTCGACCGAACCTCTCGTGGAATGTGATTCCAAACACGACTTAGAAGTGTTCGCATCACTGACATTCGATGGCACCGCGTATCCAGCGGTGGAAGATCTCGTCAGCTTTGGCCTGAAAAAATGCGCTGCGAAATTCACAAATTTTGTCGGTCTCGACTTCGGCCTCTCGGCATTGGATTTTCAGTATTACTACCCAACCGAATCGTCCTGGGCAAAGGGTGACCGCGGCATCGATTGCGTCGTATTTGACCCGACCCAGCAGACGACAGGAACTCTCGCCGGGGCCAAGCGCTAGAAAACGCGATGCGCGCCGCGCGACGGTGTCACCACGAATATCTCGGGTTCACTCAGATGCTCGTCGGCACAAGCCTGACGAACCTTTCGCTCGACGAACGACAGCAACTCAGCTGGCACGAGGGCGATGACCACCCCGCCGAGACCGCCGCCCGTCATCCGGGCCCCCAGGGCGCCGGCCCGTCGCGCCGAGCGGATCACACGGGAACTTTGCGCGTTGTGCACGTCGAAGTCGTCCCTCATCGACAGGTACGAGGCAAAGAGGAAGTCTCCGATCGCGCGCGGACCGTCAGACCACAACAATTCGGCAACCGCCGCCACCCGAGCGTTTTCGGTGACCACGTGGCGGACCCGCCGGTACGTTTCCTCGTCTTGGGTTTCGCGCACACGCGGCAGGTCATTGACGGCGAGGTCCCGAAGCGTTTCGACTCCGAGCGACACCGCCGCTCGTTCACACGCCGCGCGTCGATCCTGATTGACGACCCCACCGGGCGAACGATGTCCGTCCGAAACGATGACAAGGAGTGCGAGCCCCGCTTCGGCAAGTGCGAAGGGAATCACCGAGGCTTCGGCCAGTTGGCAATCAACGAGCACCGCCGAGTCCGTCTCACCGGACATCGCCGTTGCCGTGTCGACCATTGTCGTTGGCGTGCCCACCATGTCGTGTTCTGCGCGTTGGCACGCGTGAACCAAATCCATTCGCCCGAGGTCGATTTCCCACAGGTCATTCACCGCAACGGCGACGGCACACGCGATCGCCGACGAGGCCCCGAAATCCGGGCCAGCGGGGATATCGGAATCGATCACGATGTCCAATCCAGATGCTCCCCCGCGCGAACCGCCGAGTGCCCACAACACGCCCAGCGGAACGGCCGCCCAGCCGCTCACGGACCCTGGCACACACCGAGTCAATTCCACCGTGGTCGTGTCACCGAAGGGCGAGACGACGCGCACCCGACCGTCATCCCGAACGCCGACGGCGATGACCACGCTGAGGTTGATTGCAACGGGTAACGACAACCCCGCGTTGTAGTCGGTGTGATCCCCGATGATGGTGATGCGACCGGGCGCGGACCACACGCCGACGGGGTCTGCCCCGACGACCTCGGTGAACCGAGTCGTCACCCGATCAACCAGGTTCATGCGCGGAAAACTACCAGCGAGGACGCATGTCTGCAACCATCGGGCAGACGAACGGATCGGCGTTGTTGCTCAGTCCGACCTTGTTCAAATAGATGATGATCGCCTTGTACGAGGCAATGAGGTTCATTTCAACCAGAGTGATGTTTTTGTCCGCGCAGTAGGCCGCGACGATGTCGTGCGCGCGCTTGAGGTACGGGCGCGCCATCGACGGGAAGAGGTGGTGTTCGACCTGATAGTTGAGTCCGCCCATGAGGTTGTCCTTGAGCCAGCTTCCGCGAATGTTGCGGCTCGTGAGGACCTGACGTTCGAAGAAGTCGAGCTTGGCGTCGCGAGGAACGAGAGGCATTCCCTTGTGGTTCGGGGCGAACGCGGCACCCATGAAGAACCCGAAGATCATCATCATGAACATCCACAGCCCGATGGCCCACAGCCAACCGAACATGAGACCCATGATGACGTAAGGCGCGGTCTGACGGACGACCATCAGTGAGAACTCGAGAACACGAATTCGAATTGGTCGATCGGTGCGGCGGAGTGCCGAGAACGAGTCGAGCAGCAGATCAAACCCGGTCAAGAACAACAGGGCGGGGAACAGGTATCCCTGGCGGTTCGAAATCCAGCGTTCGATGCCGCGCTTCTCATCGCGCGACTCGACCGTGAAACTCAAGACGCGAATCGCGATGTCGGGATCTTGACCAATCTGGTTCGGCTTCTGGTGGTGCTTGTTGTGCTTCCGCATCCAGAAACCGTAGGAAAGCCCCGCGAAAAGGTTCGAGAGTAACAGCCCGGCCCAATCGTTCAACTTGTTGTTGCGGAAAATCTGACGGTGAGCCGCTTCGTGCGCAATGAATCCGTATTGGGCGCCGAGGACACCGAGCAAACCTGCGATGAGGAAGGCGACGCCGATCACGATGCCGTCGTGAAGTTCGGATGCCCCGAGGAAGCCACCGGCGACCCAGAGCCCGACCGCGAGGACAGAGATGACCGCCAGGCGGATGACGTAGAAGCTCGGGTTCTTTTTCAGCAGACCGGCTGCCTTCACACGGGCGAGAAGCTCGGTGTAGTTGGAAGTCAGCGGTGCGAGAAGAGTTGCCGTCATTATTCGAGTGTAGGGGGTTTTCCTATGAGTTGCCCCTGTGTGTTGCTACCCGACGAACGTGGCGAAAACTCCCCAGCCCAGCCCGAGCAAAGCACCCCACGCGATGACCTCGATGACCGAGCGGCGGAACCGAAACAGCGCAATCCCGGCGAGTAGGGCAATGGTGATCCCGACAACATCAAGTGACTGGTTTGTTGGGAGAAAGACGTTCTGCGCGAACACCAGCGCGAGGCTCAGCACCACCCCGACAACAGCCGCGTTGATGGCGGTGAGAGGTCCAGCGAACGCGGTGCGATGCCGGGTTGCCTCGACATAAGGGCCTCCGGCCAGGATGAAAAAGAACGACGGCAGGAAGGTGAACCAGGTCGCGACAATGGCCGCGAGAATTCCGGAAACCCAGGACGTGCCCTCACCGAGGAATTCACCGCCGAAACCGCCGACAAAACCAACAAAGCTCACGAACATGATGAGTGGACCGGGTGTCGTTTCACCAAGTGCGAGGCCGTCAACCATTTGCGTGGGCGTCGCCCAACCCGCGCTCACCGCTCCATGGAAAACGTAGGGCAGCACGGCGTACGCGCCCCCGAAAGTGAGGAGAGCGGCGCCAGAGAAAAACAGGGCCATCTCGACGAGTGAGTTGTCCGGACCGAGACTCAGCCACAGTGCCCCCACCGGCAACAACCACGCGGCGAGCGATGCGGCGATGGTCCGCACCAGACGCCACGTTGCGATTCGAGCATGGGGTGGGGTTGGCGTGGCGTCATCGATGATGGCCGGTCCCTCGGAATTGGCTGTTGTGGTGTGCCCTCCTCCGCCGTCGAAAACACGAGGCGCGACGCGTGAACCAACAATTCCGATCACGACGGCAACCGCGAGGATGAGCGGAAACAGAGCGCCCGAGAACAGCATGGCAATCGTGGACAGACCCGCAATCGCCCAGAGCGTCGGATGGCGAAGCGACCGCGAGCCGATGCGATAGACGGCGTGCGCGATGATCGCGACAACAACAGGCTTGATCGCGGCGAAGACCCCCATCACGATTGCCGTTTCCCCGAACGCCAGGTACAACCACGTCAAGGCGATGAGAATGACCAGTGACGGCAGGACGAACAGCGTGCCCGCAATGACACCACCACGAACCCCGTGCATGAGCCACCCGATGTAGGTGACGAGTTGCTGTGCTTCTGGTCCGGGCAAGACCATGCAGTAATTGAGCGCGTGCAGAAAACGCTTTTCGGAGATCCATCGCCGTTTGACAACGACCTCGTCGTGCAACATCGAGATTTGACCTGCAGGTCCACCGAAACTCGTCAATCCGAGTTTCCACCAGTACGCGAGTGCATCGCGAAAAGGCACTTTTGGAAGGGTCACGTACTCAGTCTGACAGACCCGCCATGCACCGAACAGTCGCTATACCGCGATTGCTAACGTCACATCGACGACGTCGCCGACCGAGAGTTCTTCGGGTAGCCTCACCGAATTCTTGATAGGAACCAGGTACCCGCCGTCCTTCGGGAACAACGACGTAGTCGCGGTCGTTGCCCCGATTGAAACTGTTACCGGGATTACACCCCACCCGTACGTGACCATCGACGCTACCTCGGCGATTCGCGCCGCCTCGCCGTCTGGCACCCGAACAAAGTAAAACGGGGACGGCCCGCGCCACTCGACCATGTTGCCGGTGAACTGGATTCTCATGTTGGCGCGAGCGACTTCACGACGTGACGCGATTTCGTGCCCGAAATCTAGACGCGCTTCTGGATCTTTTCGGCTTCGGTACGGATCTCGTCGTCAGAAATCGGCTTCCCACCGAGAACCGTGTACGCATCCAAATACGCGAACATGACGCCGATGCCCATTCCGAACATCACCCACATGGGCCAGAAGTAGCCCGTTGGGGTGGTGAACCACCAGATGCCGACGAGAATCGCGTTGACAGCAATCGTGACGATCAAGAATTCTTTTGCGTCGCGCTTTTTCTTGAGGCTCTTCTTCGCCTGTTCAAACAGGGCAGGGTCGAGCGGGGAGTTGTTGGTAGCCATACCCCTATTCTAAATCAAATCGGTCGGCACCCTACGATGGAAACGAAAGGTGGCGACATGACGCGCATCGACATTCGACTCGAACTTCCTCACTCGATTGGCCACGTGTGGGACCGTCTGACGGATTGGCCGTCACATTCCGCGTGGATTCCCAACACCGTGGTCACCGTAACGAGGCAGACGACGGGGGTCGGAACCGAGTTTGTCGGGATTACGAGAATTGGCCCGCTTCGACTAGACGACCCGATGACCGTTTCCGAGTTTCAGACACCCAAAGCCGGACTCGCGTCCTGCACCATCATCAAGACGGGGTCGGTCCTCGGTGGTACCGCGGGATTCGTGTTGACCGAACTGAATGACTCCACCACGCGACTCGACTGGTTCGAAGATGTCTACCTCAAGCCCACTGCGTTGTTCTGGTGGACCGCGCCGTTCGTTCTCGCTATCGGAACAATCGCATTCCGTTCGGCCCTTAACGCCTTCGCGCGCACCCTTTAACAACGGGTGCCCCCGACTTTCGCCAGGGGCACGCGAGGTGAAAACCGTTACTTGACGGGTTCGCCGAAAGCGTTGGGGCCGGGCTCGCTGTCCTTGAGGAATTGGATGAACAGCAAGATCCATCCCACAATCGGGAGAAGGACAAAGAGATAGTAAGTTCCCTTGCGCCCGACGTCGTGTAGTCGTCGTACGGACAACGCAATCGACGGAACAAAAATGGCGAGCTGCCAAAGATTCGACGGCAGGGAGGATTGCTGGAACGACATTTCGTTCAAAACGACCGTCGTGCTCGGCCAGATAAGCCCAATCACTGCGCTGACGAGCGTGGTGAACACGACCGCGTACCAAAATTCGCTACGTCGCGCGCGTCCACTGAATGTGGCGTACTTCGAGAAAAAACTGGCGATTGCTGCACCGAATGACATGGGGTTCCCTAACGTTTGGTTTTCTGGGGCGTGAATCAATGTCGAACAATTAAGACGATACTCCTCTGAGCTAGGAAACGGGTCGAATTACAGCCACCGATAGTGATGTGGTCCGGCGGGTGTGCACATCCATCACGCCGCGCTGACGCCCAGCAACGAGCCAACAAGGTACGTTGCTACGACCGCGATCGAGCCGAATAGCAATTGGCGAATTGCATTTTTCCACCACGACTTGCGCGTGAACACGGCGGCAACACCACCGGCAATAAGCAGTCCGGCTCCGCCAACGGCGAGCCCTAGTGCTAACGATTCTGAGCCCAAAGCATAGGGAATCAGCGGAACAAACGCGCCGCTGGAAAACATTGCGAATGATGAGACGGCGGCAATCCACGGGGACGGTTTCGAATCTGGGTCAACGCCCAATTCTTGAGCGATGTGAATTCGGGCGGCCTGCTCTGCATTTTCGTGGACCTGGGAAGCAGCGGCTTTTGCGGTCTTTTCCGCCATGCCCATCTGGATGAAATGGAGAACTAACTCGTTCTCTTCACCGGCGGGATTGCGAGTGTGCGCCTTACGTTCGACGTCGAGTTCAGAGTCAATCTGCTCGTTGGCAGTCTTCACCGACGCAAATTCACCCAAGGCCATCGAGAACGCGCCCGCCACCAAACCCGCGACACCGGTCACGACAATGATTCGAGCACTTGCTCCGGCCGCACCAACACCGGCGATCAACGCGATGTTGGATACCAACCCGTCCATGGCGCCAAAAACGGAAGCACGCAGCCAGCCACCGGCAAGATTGGGGTGGGTGTGGTCGTACTCGTGAGGGTCAGAGCCCTTTAGCTGCGGTGAATTCACAATTCATTCTCGTTCGTAAGGCGAGTCAGTGCCCAACAAAGAGGGTCTTGGTGCCCAACGTGTGGATGTGACCTGCCGAATGGTCGGGGTGGGTACGTGGCGAACCCACCCGTCGCCATCCTATCTATTTGCCAGAACTCACGAGGTTTTCGTTTCTGGACTGAATCTTCTTTTGGCGACGACGGAAAACAATGTAGGTCAACACAAACATCGCTATGGCAATAATCGCAATCCACATATACAACTGCGCAAATTGCGGACCGCTCCCGCCTTGGCCAGAGAGATCGAACGAGAGAAAAAGGGAGACCCCGCAAAGGGATGCACAGATCACGAAAGACACGATTGCTGACCATGTTCTGCCGTGCAAGGTTAGCCACACAAGAAGTCCCACAGGGACTAACAGAAGGATTACCAAACTTAAGTCCAAGGTCCACACCGTTCCGCTCAGCCGTGAAATCTGTCTGACCACTTAAATCTATTGCCACTCAAACGAAAAATCCCGCCTCCACCGGGAGGCATTTCTGCTTCTCGATTAAGGCGGGTCGATCCGATCGTGTGGAATGTGACCTACCAATTGGTGGAGATGGGGGGAATTGAACCCCCGTCCAATACGAACAGTCGGAATCTTCTACGGGTGTAGTCAGTGAAGACGCTTTACTCGGCCCCGACCTTTGTCACTAACACCTAAGTCGACGGGCCCAGTATCAGTAAATGTCCCGCGAACCCCTGA
>JBIIBI010000056.1:0-5793 GCA_044239485.1 Microbacteriaceae bacterium
GGCGATGACGGTGGGTTCTCCACCTTCGAGGACCGCGACGACCGAGTTGGTCGTTCCGAGGTCGATTCCAACAGCTCGTGCCATTGTGTCTTTCCTTCCCGCCGTTGCCGGCGATATTTCGGTTTGGTGTGAAAATCTCGCGGTCGCCCCCAGTCTGAATGACAACTTGAGCCGCGTTGTATCAAGTTTGACATCTGTGCATAACTTTGTCAAGTTGATTACGCAAAACTTGAGTGTGTGTCGCTCAGGTCTAAAGGTTTCCGCACGGTACTTCCCAAATTCACTTGCCACGCGCTAGCGTTATGCCATGACGAACAACGCCGTTAATCAAGCCCGTGGCAAGACTCCCCTCATCCAGACAATCTCGTGGGCGCTCTGGGACTGGGGAACATCCGCCTTCTCTGTTCTCATCACCACGTTCGTGTTCGCGCGATACATCGTGTCGGATTACTTCATCGATCCCGACGTCGTCGCGGCGTACAAGCCGAGGCCCGACGTCACCATCGAAGGCGGCTTTGAAGAGCGCGTGTATAACGCCGCGAGCTCGGCCCTGACGGCGAACCTCGGGTGGGCACTCGCCATTGGTGGAGTGGTCGTCGCAATCCTCGCCCCTATCGTCGGACAGCGAACCGACCAGGGCGGCCGTCGCCGTCGCTGGCTCGGAATCAACACTCTCGTTGTGATTGTCGCGACGCTTGCGATGTTCTTCGTCGAGGGGACGCCCGACTTCTTCATCATGGGCCTCGTTCTCATCACCGTTGCCACCGTGTTCTACGAGATGGCGAACGTCAACTACAACGCGATGTTGTTGCAGATTTCGACGCCGTCCAACGTCGGTCGTATTTCCGGCTTCGGTTGGGGGCTCGGTTACCTCGGTGGAATCGTTGTTCTCGTCATTGCGCTGCTCGGGTTCATTCTCGCCGAACCCTATTGGTTCGGAGTGACCGACGAGGGTGGCATGAACATTCGTTTCATCGCGCTGTTGGCCGCGGTCTGGTCCGCAATCTTTGCGATCCCGGTGTTGTTGTTTGTCCCCGAGAACACCGCGGTCGACCCCGACGCCAAACTCGGAATCTTCGCGTCCTACGCCAAGGTGTTCCGCAAGATAGCAAGCCTCGCGAAGAACACCCCCGAGACCTTCTACTTCCTCATGGCGAGCGCCGTCTTCCGAGACGGACTCGTCGGCGTATTCACGTTTGGCGGAATCCTCGCGGGCAAGGTCTTCGGCTTGTCGGACACCGAAGTCATCTTCTTTGCGATCGGCGGAAACCTCATCGCGGGACTCGGCGTTTTTGCGGGTGGTGTGCTCGACGACCGGTTCTCCTCGAAGGGTGTCATCGTCGGCTCACTTTTCGGCCTCGTGATTTCGGGAACAATGCTGTTCATCTTGCACGATGGCGGCCCAATGGTCTTCTGGGTCTTCGGCCTTTTGCTCACGATGTTCGTCGGACCGGCGCAAGCCGCGGCGCGCTCGCTTCTCGCTCGCCTTGCCCCCGAAGGAGGCGAAGGCGAACTGTTCGGTCTCTACGCCACGACAGGACGAGCGATTTCGTTCATCACGCCCGCGCTCTTCGCGTTCTTTGTCACCCTCGGAGGTGCCGACTACTGGGGCATCCTCGGGATTGTTGCGGTGCTGGCGCTCGGACTCGTGTTGATGTTGCCGCTTCGACCAAAGTTTGCGCGCTAACTAGCGACCGATTTCAACGTCAGGCAAAGGCGTCGCTGACACATCGCCGCGAAGGCGCTTGAGCAGAACCTCGGCTGAAATCAGGCACATCGGAAGTCCGATGCCGGGAATCGTGCTGGACCCGACGTAATACAGGTCGTCGACCTTCTTCGAGACGTTGCCGGCACGGAACACTGCGCTCTGCATGAGCGTGTGCGCCGGTCCGAGCGCGTTGCCCTTCCAGGCGTTGAGGTCGTTCTGGAAGTCGGCCGGGCCGACGGTTCGACGAAGAACGATGCGATCGCGGAAGTCGGGGATTCCCGCCCAGTGCGCGATTGCGTCAATCGTTCGATCCGCGATTTCCTCGATTGATTTGTCGCCCTTGCCGTCGAGCCCGCCCTTTCCGAGCGTCACGTCAGCGGGACAGGGAACGAGAACGAAAATGTTTTCGTGACCCTTCGGTGCAACCTCGTCGTCCGTAGCGGACGGCCTGCACACGTAGAAGGACGCGGGGTTCGGCATTGTGGGCTTCTTGGCAAACACCTGCGAAAAGTTTTCGTTCCAGTCCTCGGTGAAAAAGAGGCTGTGGTGCAGCAACTCGGGAAGTTTTCCCTTGACCCCGAGGTACAAGAGCACCGCGCCGGGGCTCGGTGTCTTGTTCTCCCACCACGTGTCGGGGAAGGTCTGCAGTTCGTCCGGCAACAGTTGCGTCTCGGTGAAGTGTAGGTCGGCACCCGAAACGACGATGTCTGCCTCAATCGTGTGCTCTTCACCCTTTGCATCCCTGTAGGTCACGCCCGTTGCCTTGGCGCCGTTGTCTTTGTCGATGGTGATCGATGTGACCGGTGAATTCGTGTGGATGACGACGCCGGCCTTGATGGCAAGGTCGCGAATTGCGTGGATGACCCGCGTGAATCCGCCCTGTGCATACAGCACGCCGTCGACGAGGTCGAGGTGGCTCATGAGGTGGAACATCGCGGGTGCATTGAACGGGCTCGCGCCGAGAAATACCGCGGGGTAGCCCAGAATCTGCTTGGCTCGGGTGGACTTGACGTGACGACCGACAAACGACCAAATCGTGCCGGTCAGCAGGCGAACGAGCGTGCCGAGGCGGCCGAGGACCTCGCGATTGAACAGCGGCAACAGGCTCTGGAACGATGAATACAGAAAATACTTCTTGGCGACCTCGTAAGTTTCCGTCGCGGAATCGAGGTACTTTCCGACCGCCGCGCGCGAACCCGGCTCAATCTTTTCGAACATGTCGATGTTCTTGTCCCGTCCGACCTCGATGTCGACGTGCTCGGCCCGGCCCTTGCCCTTCGGTTCGAAGAACACGCGATACCCCGGGTCGAGGAGGCTGAGGTTCAGTTCTTTCGCGCTCGACGATCCCATCAATCGGAAATAGTGATCGAACACCTCGGGCATCAGGTACCACGACGGACCGGTGTCGAAACGAAAGCCGTCCTTCGACCACGTGCCCGCGCGACCGCCCACGTTGGGCAGCGATTCGAGAACCGTGACCCGATATCCATCCTTGGCGAGAAGTCCCGATGCGCCCAGCCCGCCGATTCCGGCTCCGATAATCACGACGTGTTTCTGGGTCATGGATCTACTTTCCGCCGCGCACAATGACGCGAGCTGCGATGAGGAGTTTTTCAAGGTCGTTCACGCGGATGCGCGTCGATTTGAGAATATCGGCCGGGGTTTCGCGAATCCGCGAATTGAGTCGGGCAAACAGGCCGTGCGCGAGTCCAACCGCGCGGGCCGCATCGCGGGGCAACAGGGGAATAGTCCGCGCAGCCGCGTCAAGATCGTCGGAAATGTCATCACAGAGGCGGTGTTTGTCGTCTTCGGTAAAAGCGGCAATGGTGACACCGGGGAAGTACGAGCGCCCGAGGTCGTCGACGTCGGCCGCGAGATCACGCAAGAAGTTAACTTTTTGAAACGCCGCCCCCAACGCCCGCGCCCCGCTGTACAGGGTTCGCGCGGTTTCGGGGTCGGGCTTGTCGTCGCGGATGAACACGGCGAGGCACATCAACCCGACGACCTCGGCCGAACCATAGACATACGTGTCGAACGATTCCTGCGTATAGACGCGGTCCGTGAGATCCATTCGCATCGAGGTGAAGAACGGTTCCACGATGTCTTTTTGAATGTTGACGTCCCGAGCGGTGAGGGCGAATGCATGGACAATCAAGTTTGTCGAATATCCGGTTTCCATCGCGGCGTACGTGTCGGCTTCGAGAGCATCGAGTTGTTGGCCAGCCTCTTTAGTCGTGAGGCCCGCCTCGACCGCCACACCGTCGACAATTTCGTCGGCGAGGCGCACGAGCGCATACACGTTGTCGATGTGTTGACGCGATCCCGCGGACAAGATGCGGGATGCCAGCCCGAAAGACGTCGAATACTCGCGGATGACGAGCGATGCCGATTGTTCGGCCACACGGTTGTAGAGGGCGAGGCGAGTCATCGTTTCGCCACGAACGTCAGGGTCTTTTCCAACAGCACTATCTCAGGATAGCCTGAGTAATCATGAGCGCAGTTGAAGAATTGGTCGTCCTCCTCGCAGAGGACGGTACACGTGTCGGGACCGCACCGAAAGCGACCGTCCACACCAAAGACACCCCGTTGCACCTCGCCTTTTCGTGCCATGTGACGAACGCGGCCGGCGAGATTCTCATTACTCGGCGAGCCCTGTCAAAGCTGACCTGGCCCGGCGTGTGGACCAATTCCTTCTGCGGACATCCCGGCCCTGACGAGTCGATGGAGGACGCAATTCGTCGTCGAGCAGATCAAGAGTTGGGCATCACTGTTCGCGACATCCGACCAGCGCTTCCGGACTTTCGATATCGGGCCATCGACGCTTCGGGCATCGTAGAGAACGAGATTTGTCCCGTGTTCGCCGCAACAATCGTGGGCGAACCAGACCCGTCACCCGCCGAGGTTTCCGAATGGCGTTGGGTGCACCCAGAGAACCTGCGCGCTGCAATCGAGGGCGCGCCTTTTGCGTTCAGCCCGTGGCTCGTGTGGCAACACGAACAACTGGTCGAATCACACCTCGACTAGAGAGCGGTTTTGTGGAAGTTCTTCCACGAGCGCGAGGCGGTCGGCCCACGCTGGCCCTGATAACGGCTACCGTACTTGTCGCTGCCGTAGGGGTGTTCGCTGGGTGACGAGAGCCGGAAGAAGCACAACTGCCCGATCTTCATGCCGGGCCACAACTTAATCGGCAGCGTTGCGACGTTGCTCAGTTCGAGGGTGACGTGTCCGCTGAAACCGGGGTCGACGAAGCCCGCGGTCGAGTGAGTCAGTAGACCAAGACGACCGAGCGACGACTTGCCCTCGAGGCGGGCGGCGATGTCGTCTGGCAGAGTGACGAGCTCGAACGTCGAACCGAGCACGAATTCACCAGGATGCAAAATGAAGGCTTCCCCCGGGTCGACTTCGACTCCGCGCGTCAAATCGGGTTGTTCCTCGGCCGGGTCAATGAACGGGTATTTGTGGTTGTCGAACAACCGAAAGAACTTATCGAGGCGTACATCAATGCTGGATGGCTGAATCATCCCCAAATCGAGCGGATCGAGCTGGACACGTCCCGATTCGATTTCGGCACGAATATCGCGGTCACTGAGAAGCATGGTTCGAGCCTATCGTTTCGGCATTCTCAACCGGCTTTGGCGAGCCTGGCCGAGATCAGTCGGTTGAGCGAGATGTTGTTCTCGGCTGCTTCGGTCGCAAGTCGCTGATGCAATTCAGGCGGAATTCGGACCATCAGTTTCCCCGAGAAATCCCGTTCAGCTAATGGCGTCGGTGGCGTCTCCCCGCCCTCGATCATTTCCATCACGATGTCGGCAACGATTTGTTTGATGCCCTCAAACGCGTCGCGCTCGCTTTCGTCAAGCCAGGCAAGAGAGGGGAACTCGGCGACCGTGCCGACGAATTCGGAGTCGCGCGCACTCCATTGAACGCTGTATTTGTAATGAGTCGGATCAATCATGAGAACCATCCCTCTCCATTTTGTCTATGAGCACAAGCAGTCGGCGGAGTGATTTTTAAATCTTCGTCACCGCGGGACGATATCAATAATGATATTACTTTTCGTTGGTTGTCAACAGATTGTTTTGACG
>JBIIBI010000094.1:0-4231 GCA_044239485.1 Microbacteriaceae bacterium
GGTCGGGTATACCCTAAGCGACCTTCCGCCAACCAGGGAAGCGAACGGAGAATGGATGCAGATTTCGATGGACGACGCGGTGACGCAATACATCAAGTCGAAGTACGGGGATTCGCTGATGACGACCGGGTGGGTGCTCGTCGTCTCTACCGCCGAAGGTGCGCTGGCCGGTGCCCCGAACGGTTTCGTCATGATTCATAACGAAGGACTGCCGCAACACACGCAACTGGGGCTCCTGCAGTCGGGCGTCAATTCGGTGACTCACGACCAAATGTTCGAGTGGCTCGGACAAACAAAGCCGAAACCGCCACCCTTCTAGGCGCTACTCGAGGAAGTCGTTGTCCTTGGCGGTGCGCATGAAGTCGACAACCCGGCGATCGACCTGGATGTCGGTGGGCTGAAGCGTGCGGGACAGGAAGACACCGTCCAGCGTTCGGATGCGCGAGAATGCGACATAGGCCTGACCGTTGGCGAATGCCCCGCGGCCAAAATCCAAAACGGCGGAATCGAGCGTCTGGCCTTGCGATTTGTGGATCGTGACCGCCCACGCCAAGCGCAGCGGGTACTGCGCGAAGGTCGCCATCACATCGGCCTCGACACTGTTTGCTTCCGGATCGTAGGTGTACTGGATTTTTTCCCACTGAACCGGCTGGACTTCCACGGAACTACTCGGGTCGGTGTCGAGTGCAACGTGCACCGCTCCGTCAACCTTGACGACAGTGCCGACGGAACCGTTCACCCAGCGGCTTCCGTCCGCGATCGAATCGTTCCGCAGGAACATGACCCGAGCGCCGGGTTTCAGCTCGAGCTCTTCCTCAGCAGGCAATTGTCCGCCGAAATCACCGTCGATGATGGCCCGAGCAACCTTCACCTTTCCCGGCAGTTCCTTGAGCGCTTTCGCGTTGATGCTGTTCGCGCTGACGTTGGTGGTCGCCAGGGTCACGGTTCCCTCGGGGACGGGCCTGCGCGCACCGATGTCATTGAGGACCGCGCCATCGGTCGACGTCATTTGGCCGTTGCGCATTCGATCGAGAATGTCGCGGAATTCGGCTTCGTCCTGCCGTTTGACGTCGGTCAGTTCGACGACGCGCGGTTGCGCCTCGCCCCACACCTTCGAATCGAAGAACCAGGGGGAACGATAGTTGTCCATGAGGTATTGCTTTTCCGGGCCGTCCTTGAGCACGGGAGGAAGTTGATACGGGTCGCCGAACATCACGACTTGGACGCCACCGAACGGTTCGTTCTTCCGCCCTCGAGTCGCGCGCAAGCGGCGATCCAGCCCGTCGAGCAAGTCGCATCGAACCATCGAAATCTCGTCAATGACAACGGTATCGATTTTGCGCATCAGAACCCGTGCGTCGTCCGAGAGCGGATAAAACTTGGTGTGGTCGGTGACCAGGCCGATGGGAAGTCGGAACAGCGAGTGAATCGTCTGACCGCCGACCGTGAGGGCTGCGACGCCGGTCGGGGCGCCGATCACGAGCGATTTCGATGTCTGCTGAACGAATTCCTGTAACAAGGTCGATTTGCCGGTGCCGGCTCGTCCCGTGACAAAAACGTGTTCGCGAGTGCCCTCAATGATGTCCATCACGCGCGATTGTTCGGGCGTGAGTTCAAACACAATGGCGCCTTTCGTCGGATTCTCCAGAGTACCCGTCAGTCCTTTCGCAACGCGGAGGCGAGGCGGAGTTGGTGACAAATCCGCGACAATTCACCTGTTGGTCGGGCGGCGCTTTTCGAGCTTCTCAAGCATCACGTTGTATTCGTCGAGTTCGGCGTCGTGATCTCGTGCCGCCTGGCGGTCGGATCGTTTGGCCTCGCGCTCGTCCGATCGAATCCACGACCGCACAACCATCGCCGACAGGATAAGTGTTGGCAATTCGCCGATTCCCCAGGCGATTGCGCCACCAATCTGCTGGTCGAGGAGCGGGGAATCACCCCACGTTCGTCCCATCGCACCAAACCATTCGGGCAAGAGAAGCGATGTCCCGGTCATGAGTGACAGCCCAAAGAACGCGTGAAAGCCCATCGTCCCCATCAGAAGTATCATGCGAACGGGGTACGAGGTTCGATGCGGTGACGGGTCAACCCCGATGAGCGCTTGGACGAACAGATATCCCGCCAGCAGGAAGTGCAGAATCATCCACTCGTGTCCGAGGTGGGTGGTCGACGCCCAGGACAGTAGCGGCGAGTAATAGAAGACCATGAGCGAGAGCGCAAAGACCACGGTCGACACGAGGGGGTGACCAACGAATCCAATCCACTTCGAATGAATGATCCCGAGGAACCACTCACGCATTCCGCGAGAGCCGTCGTGGCGAACCTCAATTGCCCTGGCGACCAGCGTCACCGGCGCGGCCATAACAATCCCGACGGGAATCAGCATTGTCAACAACATGTGTTCGATCATGTGCGCGCTGAACAGGAATTCTCCGTACACCGCGACTCCGCCGCTCGTCGTGTAGACGAGGATCGCCATAGCCCCAACCCACACGATCGGCCGGTGAATCGGCCAGGCGTCGCCACGGCGGCGAAGTCGTTCGACTCCCCACAGGTAAAAAATGCTGGTGAACACCGCAAACAGGGTCCAGATCAGGTCGATGTTCCAGGCCGTGAACGCCGTGGTCCACGTCCATTCACCGGGCAGAACTCGTCCCATCAGAATCTCTGCCGGTGTCATCGGCCCGGACAAGGTCTGCTCGATGGGGGGGGCGGTTCGCGCGAGCCCCGTTGCAAGCCCGACAACAACGCCGAGGATCGCCGTTTCGAGAACCGCGAACCCGACAACCCCCTTCGCCGAATCGAGGTGGGGCAGGACGGCGCGGCGCCAGCGTGCTCCAAGCAACGCGAGCATGACCGTAGCTGCCGCCTTGAGCAAGACGAGGATTCCGTATTCGGACCCGAGGTTTTCGACAGAGCCGATTCGAATGATTGCACTTGTAAAGCCCGTGATCGCGACGATAGCGATCGACAACAGCGCGATCGAGGAGTACCGCCGCAGCGTGTCAGCCCGATCGGCGCCAAAGCCCATGGCAACCACCGTCGCGACGAGGCCTCCAGTCCACAGCGAGACAAACACGATGTGTAATACGAGGGCGTTGACCGCCAATCCGTGGTTGGCCATCGTTCCCGAGTGGCTCATCTCGGCGAATGGCCACGCAGCAGCCACCGCGACGAGGAAAGCGAATGCCAGCCAGAACGGACGGCGGGTGATTGCGGCCACGGTCGTGGCAGCAATGGACAGTGCCGTTGCGATCAGCAGCAATTGCCCGAGGTCTGTGTCTGTCAGGAAGAACCCGAAGTTGGCGTCGAATCTCTCGTCGACTCGCAGTTCGGACCCGACAACGATGAAATACGTGAAAATCGTGTACCCGACGAGCGACAGGGTCCAGGTGATTCCCGAGCCCACGATCAGGTTGAGGACCCGATCGGCGGGGGTTCCGGGCGGCAAGACAAACAACACGACGGCAAGCCCGCCGATCACAAGCCCTCCTGCGAGGGAAACGGCCATTTTCAATACCGGAGCGCCCCAACGGACCAGATCTCCGGCGTCACCCAGTTCGCTTGCGCTGCTTGCTCCGCCGAATTCCATGGCGAACCACAACCCCGCGATTGCCGCCGCCACGAGGGCGAGAGAAACAATCAGGCGGGGGCGATTCACCGTTTGAGCCTACCGAGCGATTCTGGGCAAAAAGAAAGGGACGGAGTTTCCTCCGTCCCTTTCCGAAAGCAAAAGCTACTTGACAGCAGCCTTGAGCTTCGAACCAGCCGAAACCTTGACGCCCTTTGAGGCGGCGATTTGGATGGTGGCACCCGTCTGGGGGTTGCGTCCCTGACGAGCGGCGCGGTTGGTGCGGTCGAATGCGACCCAACCGGGGATGGTGACCTTGTTACCCTTGGCAACTTCGCCGGCAACAGTGGTGAAAAGAGCGTCAAGAACACCGTTAACGGTGACCTGGCTCTGTCCGGTGTGTGCGGCGATTGCCGCAACGAGCTCGGATCGGTTCATTCGAGTCCTCCTGAGACTTTGTTGATGAAGTGCTAATCCTTGAGTTTCCCCAAGTTTTAGCGCTTTCAGACTACCAAGAAGACTTCTTTACGCCTGGCAATTCGCCACGGTGTGCCATTTCACGGAATCGGACACGCGAGATGCCGAATTTCGAGAGGAAACCGCGGGGACGGCCGTCGATCGCGTCGCGTCCGCGAACGCGAACAGGCGATGCGTTGCGAG
>JBIIBI010000020.1:0-9844 GCA_044239485.1 Microbacteriaceae bacterium
CTTCTCCTCGGCCAGTGGCCGGCACATTCAGGTTGTTCAATTGCGCACGGAAGCGCAACCACAAAAGAATAGGGCACATTTCGGGGGTAGTCAAACCGGGCGAAGGTTGGTTTTCCACATTAATTGTGCGCCCGGTTGAGTTCCGAAATTTGTGGCTAATATGGTGACTTATCCACAAGCCGGAAAAGTAGATGCCGAACAACGACAACCCTCTTGAAAACCTATGGCGCGACGTCGTCCACGAGGTTTCTCGTGGCGTTGATGTTTCGCCCAGAATCTTGGCTGTTGTCGAATCGGCTGTGCCGCAAGGGGTTCTCCAGGAGACGCTGTATTTGGAAGTTGACTCCGACTTTGCGCGAGACATGATCGACCAGCGCGCTCGAGAAGAAATTCTTGCAGGGCTGGTCAAATTCTCGACCGCGGCACAAACCATCTCGAATTTTTCCATAGTTGTTAACCCTGGGCTCCGAGACGGCGATGAGGACGAGTCTTTCGAGGTTCCCCTGTCGGCTACTCCTGTGGTGGCGGCGACTCGAGGCAACGCCGTTGAGATTCGTCTCAACCCGAAGTACACCTTTGATAATTTCGTGATCGGGCCGTCGAACCGATTCGCCCATGCCGCGGCTTTGGCCGTCGCAGAATCACCCGCCAAGGCGTACAACCCACTTTTTGTTTACGGCGGTTCCGGCCTCGGCAAGACTCACCTCCTGCACGCGATTAGCCACTACGCGGAGGGGCTCTTCCCAAACATCAAGGTTTGCTACGTTTCCTCCGAAGAATTTACGAATGATTACATCAACGCGCTTGCCCTGGGCCAGATGCAGAATTTCAATCGTCGATACCGCGAGGTCGACCTACTACTGATCGACGACATCCAGTTCCTCGGTGGGAAGGACGCGACTCAAGATACGTTCTTCCATACGTTTAACACCCTGCACGAGCACGGCAAGCAAGTGGTTATCACGAGCGATGTGCCGCCGAAACAACTGGTCGGGTTCGAGGAACGCATGCGAAGCCGATTCGGGTGGGGCCTGATCACCGATATCCAGGTGCCCGACCTCGAGACCCGCATTGCGATTCTGCGAAAAAAAGTCACTGCAGAAAATCTCGGTATCAGCGATGACGTCCTCGAATACATTGCGACGAAGGTCGCCACCAACATCCGCGAGCTCGAAGGAACGTTGATTCGCGTGACTGCCTTTGCGAGCCTTAACCGGGTGCCAATTGACCTTCCGCTGGTCCAAACCATCCTCAAAGATCTGATCACACTCGAGGAGGGGGATGTCTCCCCGACGGACATCATCGAACATGTTGCGCGGTACTTTGAGTTGTCGCTCGACGAACTCTATGGGAACTCCAGGGCGGCGGCTATCGCTCAGGCTCGACAAATCGCCATGTACCTATGCCGCGAACTGACGTCCCTGTCCCTCCCTAAGATCGGGCAGCTCATTGGCCGAGACCACACAACGGTGATGTATGCAAACAACAAAATCGCGGAATTAATGAAAGAGCGTAGGTCCGTTTATAACCAGGTAACAGACCTGACTCACATCATCAAGCAGTCCTCGCGTTAGTTGTGCAGCACCCGGTCAACAGGGTTGTGGAAAGGTCCGATTAATCCCCAACAACGTTTTTATTTCTTGGGATAACTTTTTTCGTCGGGCCGTTGTTGTTGTGTACACCGGAAAACGTCAACAGTTTGCTGACAACTTTCACCGTTGTAGTTCAGCCAAGAATATGGCTCGGCGACGAGTTATCCACATATCCACCGGTGTTAAGACGATTAACGTACTTAAGAAAAGACAGATAGATCGATAACCAAACCGTATTTTGCCCGTCGAAGGTATGTGACACAATGAGAGACCGAACATATCTCGAAAGGCCTGTAGTGAAATTTCAATCCAACAAAGATGTCCTGTCACAGGCTGTCATTTTTGTGACGAAGCTGCTCACGGCCAAGAACACCAACCCAACTCTCGCAGGAGTCCGTATCGATGTAAGCGACTCCGGGATCACCTTTGCGTCGTTTGATCACGATGTTTCGACCCGAACTACCATCGAGGGTGATGTCACCGCCTCCGGATCGGTGTTGGTTTCCGGAAAGCTCCTAGCCGATATTGTTACTCGTCTACCCGGAGACACAGTCATTGTCGCCCTCCAGGAGACCAAGTTGATCGTTTCTTCAGGGACTGCCAAATTTAATATGTCCGTGATGCCGCTCAATGAATATCCGAACCTCCCCGAGGTTCCACCTGCCATCGGAAGCTTCGACGGCGAGCAACTTGCAGAGGCCATCGCGCAAGTTGGTGTTGCCGCACTCAAAGACGACGGTCAGCCTGCAATCATGAATATTTCGGTTGAGCTTTCTCCTCAAGCAATCTCGTTTACCGCTACAGACCGATACCGGATCGCGTCCAGGGATGTGAAATGGGAAGCGAGCGGAATAACTGAGCCGACGCAAATCCTTGTCCCAGCCAGAGTTCTCATCGAGGCCGGAAAAATGTTCCAGACCGAGCAAACGGTCACCATGTCTCTGCTGGCCGGCGGAGACCGAGAGCTCGTTGCAATCTCCGCTGGGAATCGAGTCGTAACGTCCTCGCTAGCCAAAGGGTCTTTTCCGAAAGTACGCGGGTTGCTTGACGAAAAAGGCGGCGGCGCGGCTTACGCAATTGTGTTGTCCTCTGACCTCGTCGACGCCACCCGTCGTGTGTCCCTTGTTCTCGAGCGTGACGGTGCAATCAAATACACGTTCTCTAAAGATGGCGTGTTACTGGAAACCAGCGCCGCCGAGACGGCGAGTGCGCAAGAGACGGTTGATGCTCATCTCGTCGGTGACGACGTTTTCGTATGGCTCAAACCGCGCCTCGTGATTGACGGAGTTGTAGGAGCACACAGCGAATTCGTGCGGCTTGGTTTCACTCCATCGTCCGATCCCCTCAAGGCCGGGCCCGTGTTGTTTACCGCCCATTCGTCAAAAGACTCCGAGTCAATCGAACAGGCTTACCGTTACCTCATGCAGCCGAACCTCCTCAATCGCTAGACCATGAGAATCATCTCCGCCGAACTGATTGGTTGGCGGAACTACGAACACCAGTCGCTCGAGTTCGAGAGTTCGCCGACGATCCTGGTTGGACCCAACGGTCAAGGAAAGACGAATTTCGTCGAGGCCTTGGCCTATTCAGCCTTGGGCCACTCCCACCGGACGGCAAGCGACGCGATTCTTGTGAAGAGCGGTGAGTCCGAGGCAATCATCCGCATGGTCGTGCAACACAACACTCGACGGTTGTCGATTGATCTTCGGGTTACCGGTTCGGGGGCGAACACCATCCGCGTCAACGGTACGCCCACAAAACGACGAGACCTGGCGCGGCTTTTGCCATTCGTCCTGTTTGCTCCGGAGGACATGGATCTGGTTCGGGGTGAACCCGAGCACCGGCGAACGTTTCTCAACGATGTCGTCGCGGAGTCCTCGCCGTCTCTCGCCGGCGACATCACTGACTATGACCGCGTTCTGCGGCAGCGCAACACCCTTCTCAAATCTCTTCGCACAAACCCGGCCACATCAACCGGAACACTGGACACCTGGACCGACAACCTCATCGATCTCGCAACTCGGATTATGGTGGCGCGGAGACGGGTTATCGCTGAATTGTCCCCCCGCCTGAGCGAGCATTACCGGGCGATCGCATCAACAGCGGACTCCGCTTCCGTCGCCCTGTCCGAGTCGATTCCGACCAACACGCCGGACGATGACATCGCCGCCGCGTTGCGGACGTTGTTTCACGTGAAACAACGTGACGAGATCGACCGCGGTGCGACTCTTTATGGTCCTCACCGCGATGACATGGTGGTGGTTCTAAACGAACTTCCAGCACGAACCCACTCAAGCCAGGGCGAGGCGTGGTCGTGTGCTCTGTCGTTGCGCCTAGCCCAGGTCGACATGATTCGACAGAGTTCCATCGCGGGCGACCCGGTGGTCGTTCTCGATGATGTTTTCTCTGAACTGGACGCGGGACGACGCGACCGGCTCGGCGAACATTTGGCGGGTATCGAACATCTCATCATCACCGCTGCCGACGTCGCAACAATCCCGTCATCGCTTATTGGGCGGCAACACACTGTCCTCGACGGGAGGATAGATGCCTGATTCTCCCGTCAACTCCAGTGAGGCAATCCGGTTCTTCGAACACTTGGTCGAGATCTTCTCTGGGCGCAAACGTCGTCAGACCGAGGTGCCGGTCGAGCGGAAAGGATCTTTGCCCTTTGACAAAGGACGAGACCCGAGGTCGATCGGGGCGATTGTTTCCCGGACGATCACTGAACGTGGTTGGGCCCCCTTCTTATCGCGCGAATCCGTGATCGACCAATGGGAGGAAATTGTCGGAATTGATGTCGCCGGACACACTGTTCCCGAGATTGACGAGGACCTGATCACCGTCCGATGTGACTCTTCTGCTTGGGCGACGAACCTTCGGTTGATGCGTCACGAAATTCTTGCCGAAGTGCTCTCACGGTTTCCGGATTCAGGCCTCGAGAAAATCTCTGTGGTTGGACCGGGTGTCCCCAACAAAATTAGGGGTCCTCGTAGCGTGAAATGGCGCGGTCCCCGCGATACTTACGGATAAGCCACGACATTTGGCAGCGCGTGCGAAAAAGGCGCGCACAGGCGCGAATTTCCCGTTTTTGAGACACTTTTCGGGGTAGAATGAAAGCCACAGGATGGGCCTCACGGGGTGCCGCAGAGGAGTTCTAATGGCCGAGTCAAAACCGAAGGCAAACCCCGATAATTACGGGGCCGAGAACATCCAAGTTCTCGAGGGTCTCGAAGCCGTCCGCAAGCGTCCTGGGATGTATATCGGGTCGACCGGAGAGCGCGGTTTACACCACCTTGTCTACGAAATCGTCGACAATTCCGTGGATGAAGCTCTCGCTGGCCATTGTTCGCTGATCCAGATCACGATTCTTCCGGATGGTGCCGTTCGCTGCATCGATAACGGCCGCGGTATTCCGGTCGACATGCACCCCACAGAGGGAAAGTCGACCGTCGAGGTTGTGCTGACGATCCTCCACGCCGGTGGAAAATTTGGCGGCGGCGGTTACGCCGTTTCTGGCGGACTTCACGGAGTCGGCTCATCTGTCGTTAACGCCCTGTCGAGCAGACTGGATGTTGCCGTTAGCCGACAGGGAAATGTTTATACGCAAACATTCCATGACGGAGTCCCGGTCAAGCCCCTCAAAAAAGGTGAAGCCACCGATTCGACGGGAACGACGATCACGTTCTGGCCGAACGCCGAAATCTTTGAGACGACCGACTTCGATTACGAGACACTCCGAACTCGATTCCAGCAAATGGCGTTCCTCAATAAGGGTCTTCGAATCGATCTCACCGACGAACGAGCCGAGGACCGCCACGATTCGTTCTGCTACGAGCGCGGCCTCATGGACTATGTCGAATATCTCAACTCTGCGAAAAAGATTGAGGTCATTCACCCCGAAATCATCGGACTCGAGTCGGAAGACAAGGCGCGCACCATTTCGCTTGAACTGGCGATGCAATGGACGAACGCTTACTCCGAAAGCATTCACACCTACGCCAACACGATTAACACCCACGAGGGTGGAACCCACGAAGAGGGATTCCGTGCCGCATTGACAACCCTGATCAACAAGTACGCGCGGGACAAGGGAATTCTCAAGGAGAAAGACGAGAACCTGTCGGGAGAAGACGTCCGTGAAGGATTGACCGCGGTAATCTCGGTCAAACTCGCCGAGCCGCAGTTCGAGGGCCAAACGAAAACCAAGCTGGGTAACACCGAGGCCAAGTCATTCGTCCAGAAAGCGGTCGGCGACAAACTTGGCGACTGGTTCGATAGCCACCCCGCCGAGGCGAAAGAGATCATTCGCAAGGCCATTCAAGCGTCGGCCGCGCGGATCGCCGCGCGAAAGGCACGGGAACAAACTCGACGCAAGGGCCTTCTCGAATCCGGCGGGATGCCCGGCAAGTTGAAGGACTGCCAGTCCAAAGATCCATCGTTGTCTGAAATCTTCATCGTTGAGGGCGACAGCGCGGGTGGTTCGGCTGTTCAAGGCCGCAATCCGGAAACGCAAGCGATTTTACCGCTTCGCGGAAAGATCCTCAATGTCGAAAAGACGCGGCTTGATCGCGCCCTCGGAAACGCAGAAATCCAGGGGATGATTACGGCATTCGGTGCGGGCATTGATACCGAATTCTCATTGGAAAAGGTCCGGTATCACAAAATCGTTCTCATGGCCGATGCCGACGTCGATGGGCAACACATCACCACCTTGTTGCTCACTGTTCTGTTCCGATACATGCGACCACTCATCGACGCGGGATTTGTGTACCTCGCACAGCCACCGCTCTATCGACTTAAGTGGAGCAATCACGCGCACGAATACGTCTATTCCGATCGTGAACGGGACGCACTCATCGAATCCGGAACCAAGGCCGGGCGAAAACTGCCCAAGGACAACGGAATCCAGCGCTACAAGGGTCTCGGTGAGATGAACCACCAAGAACTGTGGGACACAACAATGAATCCGGACTCGCGAACGCTGCTGCAGGTCACGTTGAGTGACGCGGCAATCGCCGACACCGTCTTCTCGACCCTCATGGGCGAAGACGTGAGTGCCCGCCGCTCGTTTATCCAGCAAAACGCTAAGGATGTTCGCTTCCTCGACATCTAGGAATCGACCTAAGGACACCGCGACATGACCGACGAACCCAAAGAACGTATCGAACCAGTCGATCTCCAAATGGAGATGCAGCGTTCGTATCTTGATTACGCAATGAGCGTGATCGTCGGACGAGCGTTGCCCGACGTCAGAGATGGCCTAAAGCCAGTTCACCGACGAGTGATTTATGCGATGTTCGACGGTGGTTACCGACCGGATAAGGCGTTCTCGAAATGCTCCCGTGTTGTCGGTGATGTCATGGGACAGTTCCACCCCCACGGCGACACGGCGATTTACGACGCGTTGGTTCGACTTGTTCAACCGTGGAGCCTCCGATACCCGCTCGCTTCCGGCCAAGGAAACTTTGGTTCACCCGGAAACGACGGTGCCGCTGCACCTCGATACACCGAGACCCGTATGGCACAACTGGCCATGGAGATGGTTCGTGATATCGACGAGAACACGGTTGATTTCCAGGACAACTACGACGGGCGCACCAAGGAACCAGCAATCCTCCCGAGCCGCTTTCCGAACCTGCTTGTCAACGGTTCGGTCGGTATCGCCGTCGGAATGGCGACGAACATTCCCCCGCACAACCTTCGAGAAGTAAGCGAAGCTGCGCTCTGGCACCTCACCAACCCCACCGCATCACGCGAAGAACTCCTCGAGGCGATTCTTCAGCGGGTCAAGGGACCCGACTTCCCCACTGGTGCGTTGATTGTCGGCACCACGGGAATCGACGAGGCGTACCGGACCGGCCACGGATCCATCACGATGCGCGCGGTCGTCGAAACCGAAGAAATCCACGGACGCACGTGTCTCGTGATCACCGAACTTCCCTACCAAGTCAACCCCGACAACCTGGCGATGAAGATTGCGGATCTTGTCAAAGAGAACAAGCTTCAGGGCATCGCGGACATTCGAGACGAATCGAGCGGTCGAACCGGCCAACGGCTTGTGATCGTCCTCAAGCGCGACGCCGTCGCGAAGGTCGTTCTCAACAACCTCTATCGCCAGACCCAACTTCAAGACAATTTCGGCGCAAACATGCTCGCCATTGTCGACGGCGTACCCCGAACCCTGCCGATCGACCAGTTCATCACCTACTGGGTCGAACACCAAGTCAGTGTCATCGTGCGGCGCACACAGTTCCGCCTCGATAAGGCCGAGGCGGACGCGCACATTTTGCGCGGTTACTTGAAGGCACTCGACGCTCTGGATGCGGTCATCGCGCTCATTCGTAAATCACCGACCGTGGACGAAGCCAAAGAAGGACTCATTAAGCTTCTCGTTCTGGACGAGATCCAAGCGATGGCGATTCTCAACCTGCAACTTCGCCGACTCGCAGCCCTCGAGCGTCAAAAGATCATGGACCAGGCTGCGGAAATCGAATTGCAGATCGCAGAGTTCAAACGAATCCTCGCTGACGATGAGGTGCAACGCGGAATCATCAGCACCGAGTTGACCGAGATCGTCGAAAAGTACGGGGACGACCGGCGCACTTCGATTGTTCCGAGCGAGGGCGATCTGCGCAACGAAGACCTCATCCCAGAAGAAGAGATTGTTGTCACTGTGACGCGCGATGGATATATCAAGCGCACCCGCAGCGACAACTATCGTTCGCAAAACCGTGGCGGTAAAGGAATCAAGGGCGCCAAACTGCGTGCCGACGATGTGGTCCAACACTTCCTGGTCACGACGACCCACCACTGGCTGTTGTTCTTCACGGACAAGGGTCGCGTTTACCGCGCGAAAGGGTTCGAGGTCACCGAGGCCGCGCGCGACGCCAAGGGCCAACACATCGCAAACCTGCTTGCGCTCTTGCCTGGCGAGTCTGTCGCACAGATACTCGATGTCCGCAACTATGCGGCGGCAGAATACCTCGTGCTCGCAACGGGCCGAGGCCTCGTCAAAAAGTCGAGACTCACCGACTACGACACAAACCGCACCGGGGGAGTCTTTGCTATCGATCTTGCGGTGGAAAAGGGCAAAGACGGAAAGCCCACCCTCAATGATGAGGGCCAGCCTACGTACCTCGATGCTGTCGTGTCGGCAATGTTGGTGAACTCCGACAGCGAGATTCTGCTCGTGTCCAAGGCGGGCATGTCGTTGCGTTTCGCAGCGAACGACGCGAGCCTGCGACCGACCGGTCGAAAGACGGCGGGCGTCAAGGGGCTCTCGCTTCGCACCGGCGACGAATTGTTGTCGGCGGCGGTTGTCTCTGATGTCGGATACGTCTTTGTTGTTACCGAAAGCGGGTACGCGAAGCGCACCGAGGTGAGCCAATACCGTGTTCAGAACCGTGGCGGAATCGGCATCAAGGTTGCAAAGCTGACGGACGAACGCGGTGGTTTAACGGGCGGTCTCATCGTGGATGACGGCGACGAAGTTCTCGTCATCATGGAGGGCGGCAAGGTCGTGCGATCGAGCGTCGACGGCGTCCCCGCCAAGGGGCGCGACACCATGGGAGTCGTCTTTGCTCGCCCGGATGACGGCGATCGAATTCTGGCAATCGCTCGTAATGTTGAGCGTAATCTAGACTCAATATCGGAAATCGATTCGACAGAATCCGACGAATCAGACATGACAGAAACGGAAGACACCACCCATGAGTAAAGAATCCGCCGCAAAGCAGGTTCGGCTTCGTCTCGTCCACATCGACTTTTGGTCAGCCACCAAGAACTCTTTCATCATTTCGCTCACGCTCTCGCTCATCCTCGCCGTTGTCAACGTTTTGGGTTGGCTCCTCCTGACGGTTCTCGGTGTGGTCGACACGCTCAACGGAATCGTGAGCTCGATCGTCGGAATTGACTTTATGGGACTCACTGATCTGATGTCGTTCCCGTCCGTAATGGTCTTCACGCTGATTCAGGTAATCGCGAGCCTTGTGTGCGGAACCGCACTCGGTGCTGTCTTCTCATTGGGGTTCAACTTCATCGCCCGCATCACCGGTGGAATACGTATCGCGTTCACCAACGACTGAGAACGACGAATCAGCTAGGCGATTTTTTGGCTCGACCGAAATGCGATAGGCTCGGACAGGTTTGGGGGCTATAGCTCAGGTGGTTAGAGCGCTTCGCTGATAACGAAGAGGTCCCAGGTTCAAGTCCTGGTAGCCCCACACGGTTTCCCGAAACCGCAAAAAACG
>JBIIBI010000021.1:0-9840 GCA_044239485.1 Microbacteriaceae bacterium
GACTTGGTTTCGCCTCGATTATTGCGTCGCAGGCCGATGGAATTTATCAGGCGGCGATTCGGGACCAGAATTCCGCGCAGTCCCTGACTGACCAGGCCGAAGTCGCCAAGAGCGAACGCGACAAGCTGCGGGCCGAGGCGGAAGCCGCATTCGAGATTGCCCAGAACGCGGCGATCGCCGTGCAAACGGCTTATGAAGAACAACAGGAACACCAGGCAACGCTTCAGGCCCAGTTGGCGACCCTTGTCGAAAACAGGAAAGCCACCGAGAAGGAGTATCAGAAGGGCATTGAAGAAGACGGCACCGCCGGCAGTGATCTTCCGCCCGGTGCGATTTCGTCAAAGGGGTGGGCTCGACCAGCCGCGGGGTATATCTCGAGCGGATACGGATACCGCGTTCACCCGATCTACGGCACGGTCCGTTTTCACGCGGGAACCGATCTCGCCGCCGGCTGCGGGGTCCCGATTTACGCAGCTCGTGGCGGCCAGGTGACGTATGCCGGTTGGAACGGAAGCTACGGAAACTTCATCCTTATCAACCACGGGGACGGACTCGCGACGGGTTACGCCCACATCGCGACGGGAAAGACCTTCGTCAAGTTCGGCGAGCAGGTGTCAACCGGCACGCACATCGCCAACGTGGGAACGACGGGCGGTTCGACTGGTTGTCACTTGCACTTCGAGGTTCGCGAGAATGGTCGGGCAATCAATCCGGTCACGTTCATGCGCAGGATGGGCATCACGCTCGGTTAACTAGTGACCGGCAGCGAGGCGGGCGATGCCCTCTTCCACAATCGCTTCGGCTTCGGCGCGACCCTGCCAGCCCTCGGTTTTGACCCACTTGTTGGGCTCGAGGTCCTTGTAGTGCTCGAAGAAGTGTTCGATTTCCTTCTTCGTGAACTCGGGTATGTCATCGATGTCTTGGATGTGCGCCCAGCGCGGGTCTTTTTCGAGGACGGCGATGACTTTCGCGTCGCTGCCACCGTCATCGGTCATGTTGAAAACCGCGACGGGACGAACGTTGAGTCCGACCCCGGGGAACAGTGGGTAGTCGAGAAGTACGAGTACGTCGACGGGGTCGCCGTCGAGGCCGAGCGTGTTCTCGAAGAAACCGTAATCGGTCGGGTAAACGAATGAGGTGAACAGAACACGGTCGAGGTACACACGACCGGTCTCGTGGTCAACCTCGTACTTGTTGCGGCTTCCCTTGGGGATTTCGATAACGGCGGGGTATCCGGCCATGATGTCTCCTCGTGTCTCAACGGTTCTCGGATAACCTTACCGAGTGACCGATACCAACGGCGAGCGACGCGGGAGGTTGTCGCCTGCCGTCGCCGAGGTTCGATCGGCTGTCTCGGAGTTTTTCGACCGTCACCCGCTTGATGGCGGGGATCTTGTCCTCGTTGCGCTGAGCGGCGGCGCGGATTCGCTTGCGCTCGCGACGGCAACTCGATTCATCGGGGCACAGCGCGGGCTCCGCGTCGGCGCCATCATCGTGGATCACGGGATTCAGTCGGGAAGCGCAGAGCTCGCCGGTACGGTCTCGGAAACCGCGACGTCGATCGGGCTGGACCCGGTCGAGGCCGTGCGCGTTTCGGTTGGAACAGAGGGCGGCCCCGAAGCGGCCGCTCGCGACGCGCGCTATGCGGCTCTGCGGAGCGCTGCCGAACGGCACGGCGCTGCCGTCGTTCTGACCGGCCACACTCGAAACGATCAGGCCGAAACGGTCCTGCTCGGACTCGCCCGCGGGAGCGGACCGGGCAGCCTCCGGGGAATGGCGGAACTCGACGGACTCATCGGGCGCCCACTGCTCGACGTCACGCGAGAGTCGACCCACGCTGCGGCGCTCGCCGAGGGACTGAACCCCTGGAATGACCCCCACAACTCGGACGAGCGCTTTTCGCGTGTCCGTGTCCGTCAGAACGTCCTACCGACGATGGAATCCGAGCTCGGTCCGGGAATCGTCGACGCGCTCGCGCGAACGGCCGACCTCGTTCGCGATGACGACGACGCGCTGGATCTTCTCGCGGCGGGAATGGCGCGCCAGGTCGTGTCCGCCGACCCCGTGTCTTTTGCTGCCGACGACGTTGCTCATCGTCCGCGAGCGTTGCGAACCAGAATCATTCGCATCGCCGCGAATCACGCGTGGGGCACGACCATTACTCACGTTCAAACCCGCGCGATTGATGCGCTTATGACCGACTGGCACGGACAGGGAAAGGTTGATGTCACCGGCGGTAGTGTGGTCAGACACGATGGTCGAATCCGCTTCGACCCCGCCAGTTAGGACGATATGCGGTACGACGACGTTTCCGACCAACTCGACGAGATCCTCGTCACCGAGGAACAACTTCTTGCGCGAATCGCCGAGCTCGCCCGCGAAATCGAGCGCGACTACGCCGGTAAAGACCTGCTGCTTGTTGGTGTGCTGAAGGGCGCTGTGATGGTGATGAGTGACCTGTCGCGTGCGCTCACAATTCCGATCAACATGGACTGGATGGCGGTCTCGTCCTACGGACACGGAACGACCTCGAGCGGTGTCGTGCGAATCCTCAAAGACCTGGACACCGACATCGCTGACCGAAACGTCCTCCTCGTAGAGGACATCATCGACACCGGCCTCACGCTGTCGTGGTTGCGCGACAACCTGATGTCTCGCGGTGCGGCGAACGTCAAAATCTTTGCTGCCCTTCGCAAGCCCGACGCGGTCAAGGTCGACATCGTTGCCGACTACCTTGGATTCGACATCCCCAACAAGTTCGTCGTCGGCTACGGGCTCGACTATGCCGAGAACTTCCGTCACCTGCGTGATGTCGCCGTGTTGTCGCCGAGCGTGTACGCCGAAAGCGAATAGCCCTGATGTGACCGCCTGCTAGCGAGTACGCTGGCAAGACGTGTTGTAGAACAGGAGCAGGGCGCCGAATGAAGAATTTCCTCAAAGGACCGTGGCTGTATATCGCCGCCGGTCTGTTGGTTGTGTGGGCAGGATTCTCGTTCCTCACGACCGTCAATTACGCTCCCGTCTCGACCAAAGAGGGCTTGGCCTTCATTGTCGACGGCAAGGTGAAGGAAGTCACCATCACCGACTTCGAGCAGCGCGTCGACCTCACGCTCAAAACCGCCGACAAGAAGTACGGCGAAACCGTCCAGTTCTATTACGTCGCGCCACGTGGCGCCGAGGTGCTGCGTGCCATCACCGCGGCGAACCCCGAGAAATTCACGGACGAGGTCCCCAAGGAATCGTGGTTCCTGTCGATCCTCGGGTTCGTCATCCCGTTCCTCATCATCGGACTGGCGTTCTGGTTCATCTCGTCCAATGCGGGCGGCGCTCGCGGAGCGATGCAATTCGGCCGGTCCCGCGCCAAGCTGTTCAACAAGGAATCACCGCAGGTTTCGTTCGAGGACGTCGCCGGCGCGGACGAAGCGATCGAAGAACTTCACGAGATCAAAGAGTTCCTGCAGAACCCCGAAAAGTTCGAAAAGGTCGGGGCCCGAATCCCGAAGGGCGTGCTGTTATACGGCCCTCCCGGAACGGGTAAGACACTCCTCGCGCGCGCCGTCGCTGGCGAAGCATCGGTTCCGTTTTATTCGATTTCCGGTTCGGATTTCGTCGAAATGTTCGTCGGTGTCGGTGCGAGCCGTGTCCGTGACCTCTTCGACATCGCCAAACAGAATTCCCCGGCCATCATCTTTATCGACGAAATCGACGCCGTCGGGCGTCACCGTGGTGCCGGAATGGGTGGTGGCCACGACGAGCGCGAACAGACCCTGAACCAGCTCCTCGTCGAGATGGACGGCTTCGAGCCGGGACAAAACGTCATCATGATCGCCGCGACGAACCGTCCGGACATCCTCGACCCCGCGCTTTTGCGTCCCGGCCGTTTCGACCGACAGATTCAGGTGGACGCCCCCGATTCGAAGGGCCGCGCCAAGATTCTCGCGGTGCACTCGAAGGACAAGCCGATGGCGAAGAACATCGACCTCGAGGTGCTCGCTCGTAAGACTCCCGGTTACACCGGAGCCGACCTCGCCAACGTCATCAACGAAGCAGCACTTCTCACGGCTCGTCAGGGCAAGAGCGAATTGACGAACGAGATCCTCGACGAGGCCGTCGACCGCGTTATGGCCGGACCGCAGAAACGTTCTCGAATCATGAAAGACAAGGAACGGCTCATCACCGCGTATCACGAGGGTGGGCACGCACTCGCGGCCGCCGCGATGCGCCAGACCGACCCCGTGACGAAAGTCACGATTCTTCCACGCGGCCGAGCCCTCGGATACACGATGGTCATGCCACTCGACGACAAGTATTCGATCACTCGCAACGAACTGCTCGACCAGTTGGCGTATGCCATGGGCGGACGCGTCGCAGAGGAAATTGTCTTCCACGATCCGACAACGGGTGCGTCGAACGACATCGAAAAAGCGACCGGAATCGCTCGCCGCATGGTCACCGAGTTCGGAATGTCGAACGTTGTGGGTTCCGTCAAGTTGGGTTCGGGTTCCGGCGAGATGTTCCTCGGTCGTGACGTCGGACACCAGCGCGATTACAGCGACGGCGTTGCTGAACGGGTTGACGCCGAGGTTCGTGCACTGATTGACAATGCGCGGGACGAAGCGTGGTCGGTACTCACGGCTAACCGCCCAATTCTCGATCAACTCGCGAAGGAACTGCTCGAGAAGGAAACGCTCGACCACAACCAGCTTGCGACGATTTTCGCCAAGGTCAAGAAACTCCCCGCACGTCCCGTGTGGAAGTCGAACCCCAAGCGACCCGTGTCGACGAAGGGACCGATCAAGGTTCCGGCACGTATCGCACTGGACTCGGACGTGAAGCCCGCTGCAAAAGCGAAACCAGCAGCCAAGGCAAAGTCCACGACCGCAGTAAAGCCCGCGGCCAAGCGGACGAAGCCGGCCGCGAAGTAGTTTTCATGGCCATCGATCGGGACCGCATCGCCGCGGCTGTGAGGGAAATCCTTGCGGCCATCGGAGAAGACCCGTCACGAGATGGCTTGCGTGAAACTCCGGTTCGAGTCGCCGACGCGATGGCGGAACTGTACGCAGGCGTTGGCGCGGACGCGACCGAGGGTTTGCGCGATTCCGCGTCGACCGCTGATGTCGTGTCGAACGACCCCGTCATCGTGCGCGACCTCGCCTTCCGTTCAATGTGCGAACACCACCTGTTGCCGTTTCACGGGGTTGCCCATATCGCGTATGAGCCAACCGACACAGTCGTCGGACTCGGGCGTCTGGCGCGGGTGCTTGAGACGATTTCGTCCAGGCCCCAGGTCCAGGAGCGAATCGGAATTGAGATCTGTGACGCGCTGACGGCCGGTGTCGGAGCAAGCGGTGTGCTCGTTGTTCTCGACGCCCGCCACGAGTGTGTCTCGGCACGCGGAGCCAAGCAGGCCGACGCGTCGGCGCTCACGGTAACCGCGACTGGAAGCTTTGCGCTCGAACCGACACGGTCCGCGCTTCTCACTCTGATCGGCCGGGGAGATGGCTAACCGTCCCCTCATCTTTGGTGTCCTCAATGTGACACCGGATTCGTTCAGTGATGGCGGGCTGTGGGATTCGCCCGAAAACGCAATCGAGCACGCGCGTGCGATGGTGGCGGTCGGCGCAGACGTCATCGATGTCGGTGGAGAATCGACTCGCCCAGGGGCGGCTCGAATCGACGACGGCGAAGAGCGCCAACGGGTCGAACCGGTGATTCGCGCCCTTGTGGCCGACGGGATTTCGGTGTCACTCGACACGATGCGAGCCGAGACCGCGCGACTGGGAATCGATCTCGGCGTCGACTACATCAACGACGTTTCGGGTGGACTGTCGGACCCGGCGATGCTCGGTGTTGTCGCTGACAGCGACGTGACGTACATCGCGATGCACTGGCGAGGCGAAAGCGACGTCATGGACGGTAACGCCACATACGGCGATGTCACTCGCGATGTTCTGACCGAGCTACGCGCGCGAATCGACGCGGCGCAAGGCGCCGGGGTCGCCCCCGGAAAACTGTGGATTGACCCGGGCCTCGGGTTCGCCAAGACCGCCGACCACAACTGGCAACTTTTGCGCGACCTCAACCAGTTCGTCGCGCTGGGCTATCCAGTACTTGTTGGCGCATCACGCAAGCGATTCCTCAGTCCGTTCGGGGAAGCCCCGGCCGATCGCGATCAGGCGACCGCGATCATCAGTGTTTTGTCCGCCGAAGCAGGCGTGGCCGCGGTTCGTGTGCACGACGTCGCCCGCACCACCGAGGCCCTTCGCGTCCGTAGCGCCTGGTGGGGAGGCGCCGCATGACCGACGAGATTCGCCTGCGCGGGCTTCGGGCCTTTGCACACCACGGTGTGTTCGACGACGAGCGCGCCAACGGACAAGAATTCATCATCGACGTTGACGCTCGTGTTTCACTGTCGGGTCTGGGCGACGACATCGCGCAAACGATTCATTACGGTGAACTCGCGGTCGCGATCGTCGAGGCGGTCGAGACCGACCCGGTCGACCTCATCGAAACCGTTGCCGAGCGTGTCGCGGGCATCGTGCTGGGGTTTGGCGCCCTTTCCACTCGGGTCGAGGTTCACAAGCCCAGCGCGCCGATCACCGTCCGGTTCGATGACGTGTCCGTCGTGATCGAACGGTCGCGCGCATGACCCGCGCGGTCATCGCGGTGGGCGCGAACCTGGGGGACCGCGCAGAGACAATCGCGGCCGCGATCGAACAACTCGGTGCGACCGACGGTGTTGACCTCGTCGCCGTGTCCGAACTCGTCGAAACAGTCGCCATTCGACCCGACGGCCCCGACGACACCCACCCGAACTATCTGAACGGCGTCGCGATTGTCGACACGACACTGTCCGCCGCGAGTCTTCTCGCGGTTCTGCACGCAATCGAAGACGACCACGGGCGCACTCGCACCGAGCGCTGGGGTGACCGGACTCTCGACCTCGACCTCATCGTCTTCGGCGACCTGATCGAAGATGGCAACCTTGTTGTCCCTCATCCGCGCGCTCACGAGCGTTCGTTCGTTTTGGGTCCGTGGTTGAGCCTCGACCCCGACGCGGCAATCCCCGGTCGGGGACTCGTGCGCGACCTACTCGCGGCGGTGACGTCGTGAAAAAGACGAATCCGCTGTTCCTCCTTGGGCTCACGCCTTTTGCGTTCGGTGTCGGGTTCGCGCTCGATTGGGCGCTTGTCAGCACTGGTCGAACCGCCATTCCGGTTCCGTGGACGCTGTCAATCTGTCTTGTCCTCATCGGAATCGCTGTTCTCGCTCTCGGTGCCCGCGTTCGCTGGGCGGTGAAACACGTCAAGGGTCGGCGCATCGACCCCATCGCCGCGGTGACCATCGTCCAGTTGGCGAAGGCCTCTGCAATCGGCGGGACGCTGTTGTTCGGTGCGACCGTCGGACTTCTCGCGTTCTCGACATCCCGACCCGTCGTCGTCGACGCCATCATCCCGTCTAACATTGGCGGAGTCGTATCGTCGCTCGTGCTCGTCGCCCTGGCGCTCGTCGCCGAGTGGTGGTGCGTATTGCCGCCACAAGACCCAGACGGAGAAACCGCATGATGACGCCAGGTCGACTCGAGGTCGGACTCGTCGGGACCGCGCCGGAACTCCCGATCATCGGGCTTGCACTAGCCGGTGCCGGACACTTCCCGTGGACCATCACCGAGCCCGCCCCCGCCGACCGCGAACGGGTCGTCTCGCTGTTGCGCGGGGTGTCCATTCAATCCCCCGCGGAGGTCGTCGCGGCCACCCAACTGGTCATCATTGGTGCGGGTGCCGGCGAAACCGTTGCGGAAATCGTCGAGTCACTCAGCGAATCGTGGCGCCCCGGCCAGATTGTGGTGCACACCTCGGCCGAATTCGGTATCGGAGTTCTCGAGCCCGCGACGCTCAACGGTGCGATTCCGCTCGCCATTCATCCGGTTCTGAGCTTCACCGGAACATCGCTCGACTTGCACCGCATGAAGGACGCGTACTTCGCGGTCACGGCACCCGCTGTGGCACTGCCTATCGCCCAAGCCCTTGTCGTCGAAATGGGAGGCGAACCGTTCGTCATCGCCGAAGACGACCGCGCAGCTTTCGCCGACGCGGTTGCGACCGTCGCCGAGTTCTCGCGGGCGATCGTCGACCAATCGACATTCCGGCTCCAGGAAATCGGGGTCGAACACCCCGGTGCCGTTCTGCGCGCACTCGCGCACTCGGCGGTCGAAGAAGCGCTGCGGGCATCGTCGGACGGGGCGATCGATCCCATCGGTCGTTGGCTCGACGACACCACGACCGACGACGAGGACTAAGGACCAACGCGGCTCGACGAACCTGCCAAACGGCAGTGCGCCCGAACGGTAACCTTGACAGGTACCAGAAGGGGCGCCATGACTGACGAGACCGAACTCTCGGCCGACGAGATAATCGAACAGAAGGCTGTTCGTCTCGCCAAGCGCGCCACGCTTCTCGAAACGGGCGAGGCGTACCCCGTGTCGGTTCCCATCACCGACACAATCGCCGCGGTTCGCGCCGCGCACCAGGGTCTCGACGTTGACGTTGCGACCGGTGTGACCGCGGCTCTCGCGGGTCGAATTGTCCACTCGCGCAACACGGGCAAGCTCTGTTTTGCCGCGCTGCAGTCGGGCGACGGCGAGCGCATCCAGGCGATGCTGTCCCTCGACGTTGTTGGCGATGACGCCCTCGAGCGCTGGAAAGACCTCGTCGACCTCGGCGACCACGTGTTCGTCAAGGGCGAGGTCATTACTTCCAAGCGTGGCGAACTGTCGATCCTCGTGTCGGAGTGGCAGATGGCGGCGAAGTCGCTCTTGCCGCTGCCGAACCTGCACGCCGAACTGAACGAAGAGACGCGCGTTCGCCAGCGCTACCTCGACCTCATCGTGCGCGACCAGGCCCGCCAGAACGTCGTGACCCGAGCGAAGGCGATGGCGTCGTTGCGCGAGACCTTCGCGAAACACGGCTTTCTCGAAATCGAAACTCCCATGCTCCAGACGATGCACGGCGGAGCCGCCGCGCGCCCGTTCGTCACGCACTCGAATGCGTTCGACATGGAACTTTTCTTGCGCATCGCCCCCGAACTGTTCCTCAAGCGCGCGGTGGTCGGCGGAATCGAACGCGTCTTCGAGATCAACCGCAACTTCCGCAACGAGGGCGCCGACTCGACTCACAACCCCGAATTCGTGATGCTCGAGTTCTATCAGGCGTACGGCGACTACAACACGGTCGCCGACCTCACGCAGGAAATGATTCAGAACGCGGCCGTCGCCGTCGCCGGTTCGCACGTTGTCACCTGGAACGATGGCACCGAATACGACTTCGGTGGTGACTGGGCGCGCATTTCGATGTTTGAATCGCTGAGCACCGCAGTCGGTACCGAGATCACCCCCGAGACACCGATGAAGACGCTCGAGACGATGGCGAAGTCCGTCGAGATCGAAGTCCAACACCCAACCCACGGGAAACTCGTCGAGGAACTCTGGGAACACCACGTCAAGGGCGATCTCGTTCGCCCCACGTTCGTCATGGACTTCCCCGTCGACACGAGCCCGCTCGTGCGCGAACACCGATCGAAGCCCGGCATCGTCGAAAAGTGGGACCTGTATGTTCGCGGGTTCGAGCTCGCGACGGGCTATTCCGAGTTGGTCGACCCCATCATTCAGCGCGAGCGATTCGTCGAACAGGCGAAACTCGGTGAGCGCGGTGACGCCGAGGCGATGCGGTTGGATGAGGATTTCCTGCGCGCACTCGAACACGGAATGCCGCCAACTGGTGGTCAGGGCATGGGAATCGACCGGTTGCTCATGGCGCTGACGGGGCTCGGCATTCGCGAAAC
>JBIIBI010000022.1:0-9787 GCA_044239485.1 Microbacteriaceae bacterium
TCCGTAATTTCGGACAGAAATCGGTCGACGAGGTTCTCGAGAAGCTCGTCGAGCGGAACCTTCAGCTCAAGGACGGCGTTCCGGGAGCGGATTCGGCGTATTTCTACGAGGCCAACGAAGACTAATTACCCTGCGGGTGCTGTCGCGCTCGCATTTGACAGGAGAACCAACACATGCCTAAGCCCACAAAGGGTCCCCGCCTCGGAGGAGGCCCGGCCCACGAACGTCTGCTTCTTGCGAACCTCGCAGTTGCGCTGTTCACACACAAGTCGATCGAGACGACCGAGACGAAGGCCAAGCGCCTCCGTCCGCTCGCCGAGCGTCTCGTCACGTTCGGGAAGCGCGGAGACCTCCACGCTCGTCGCCGTGTTCTGGGGATTCTTCGCAACAAGGACGCAACGCACGAACTCTTCACCGTGATCGCGCCGCAGGTCGAACTTCGCGAGGGTGGTTACACCCGCATCACGAAGACTCGGTTCCGCAAGGGCGACAACGCGTCGATGGCACAGATCGAGCTTGTCCTCGAGCCTGTCAACCCCAAGCCGAAGTCGGCCAAGAAGGTTGCCGCCGCTGCTGCGGCTGCTGCCGCCCCGGCTCCAAAGGCCGCTGCCGCAGTTGTCGCTGAGGACATCGTCGAGGACGTCGTTACCGATGCTCCGGTTGACGAAGTTGTCGAGACCGAAGTTGCCGAAAACGTCGAAGCGCCCGAAGCAGTCGAGGCCGACGAAGCCGCCGAAGTTCCCGCGGATGACGCTGCCCCCGAGGCCGAGGCCGAGTCCGAGTCCGCACCGGAAGCAGCCGACGACGCTGCCCCCGAGGGCGACGAAAAGTAATTCAATGATGCGAGGCCCGGGGATTTTCCTCGGGCTTCGTGTTGGTTACGGCGAGAATTCATGAGACTCCGCATCGATTTTTCGTATGACGGCACGGACTTCTCTGGCTGGGCAAAACAACCCGGCCTGCGCACCGTGCAGGGGTCCCTCGATGTCGCGTTGGCGACAATTCTTCGACTGGACACGATTCAATCGACTGTCGCGGGACGAACGGACGCGGGTGTCCACGCGACGGGACAAACCGCTCACGTTGACGTCGACGACTCGGTGAAGCCCGAGCAACTTCTGCGCCAACTCAATTCGATTCTGTCCGGCGTCGCGATTCACATCCAACGCGTGACGGCGGCCCCGCCCGGGTTCGATGCTCGCTATTCTCCGATGTTCCGGCGATACGAATACCGCGTGTCGGACGCTGTCGGCAATCGCGATCCACGCACGCGACATTTCACACTGTGGGTTGACGATCAGCTCGACATCGACCTGATGAACGCAGCTGCGACGTCGATTCTGGGTCTTCACGACTGGACCACGTATTGCAAGCCGCGACCCCGAGCAACGCGCGTTCGTGAACTGCAGATTTTCCGCTGGCGACGAGAGAACGACGGCACGCTCGTCGCCGAGGTGCAGGCTGACGCGTTTTGCCACAACATGGTTCGAAACCTTGTCGGGATGTGTATCGCGGTGGGACGCGGCAAGCTCACCGTGAGCGATGCGGTTACCCTCCGCGAGGAACGCACGCGAACCTCGGCCTTCATTGTCACTCCGCCCCACGGGCTCACACTCGTCGAGGTGGGCTATCCGGCGGACGACGAGGTGGGCGAACGAGCCGAGCTGTCGCGCACTCGCCGTGAACCGGTTTGACCAGACACTGAAACCCTTGTAGAGTTGACCCTTGGTGCCCGACCCGGGTGCTTGGTTGAGCCCTCCACCGAGTTCTTTCCTTAGAAAGCCTCATCGGAGCGGGATTCACGAACACTTTAACCGAAAGCGCTACGACTGTGACGCGTACATTCTCACCAAAACCCGCTGATATCCAGCGGGAATGGATCATCATCGACGCCCAAGACGTTGTTCTTGGTCGTCTGGCAAGCCACGCCGCGGTTCTTCTTCGCGGTAAGCACAAGCCGACCTTCGCTCAGCACATGGACATGGGTGACCACGTCATAATCATCAATGCCGAAAAGGTAGCACTCACCGGCTCGAAGCTGACCCAGAAGCTCGCTTACCGTCACTCGGGATACCCGGGTGGACTGACGGCAGTCAAGTACTCGGAACTCCTCGAGAAGCACCCCACGCGCGCCGTCGAGAAGGCTATCCGGGGCATGCTCCCCAAGAACTCGCTCGGAGCCGACCAGTTCCGCAAGCTCAAGGTGTACGCGGGTGCCGAGCACCCTCACACCGCACAGCAGCCCAAGCCGTACACATTTGACCAGGTCGCGCAGTAAGCGCCAAGCGAAGGATTAGAACAGTGGCAAAAATCAGCGAAACCACCGCATCGGGCGCCAAGGCACCGAAGCTCACTCTCTCTGTCGCCGGCGCAGCCGTCGGTCGACGCAAGGAAGCGATCGCCCGCGTGCGACTCATTCCCGGTACCGGTGTCGTGACCGTGAACGGTCGCGCCATCGAGGAGTACTTCCCCAACAAACTCCACCAGCAGCTCATTACGTCGCCGTTCGCGGTTCTCGAGCTTGGTTCCGTGTATGACGTCATCGCTCGCATCTCGGGCGGAGGCCCCTCCGGGCAGGCCGGCGCGCTGCGTCTCGGTATCGCTCGATCCCTCCTCGAAATCGACACCGAGAACAACCGTCCGACCCTCAAGAAGGCCGGTTTCCTCACGCGTGACGCACGTATCAAGGAGCGTAAGAAGGCTGGTCTCAAGAAGGCCCGCAAGGCTCCCCAGTACTCGAAGCGTTAATCGGTCATTCTCCGATGTCGCGTCTCTTTGGGACCGATGGTGTTCGCGGGCTCGCCAACGACGAACTCACGGCCGATTTGGCCCTGCGCCTCGCGCAGGCCGCTTCCCAGGTCTTGACACAGGGTCGGCACGCCGACGAAGTTCGCCGAGAAGGTCGCAAACCGCGCGCGATTGTCGCCCGCGATCCGCGAATCTCAGGTGAGTTCCTGACGGCAGCGGTTTCGGCAGGGCTGGCGAGTTCCGGCATCGATGTCCTTGATGCCGGGGTCTTGCCGACCCCCGCGGCGGCTTTTCTCGTCAACGACATTCAGGCCGACTTCGGGGTCATGATTTCGGCCTCGCACAACCACGCCGCGGATAACGGCATCAAGTTCTTTTCATTCGGCGGAACGAAGCTTCCCGACGTCGTCGAGGAGCGAATCGAAAAGGCGTTGGAAGGACCCCGTCTCCAACCGACGGGCGCGGGAGTCGGGCGAATCCGCCGTTTTGCCGATGCGGAAGATCGGTATGTACTGCATCTTCTCGCGACGATGGACGTCTCGTTGGCTGGATTACACATCGTTATTGACTGCGCGAATGGTGCCGCTGCCGGAATATCGCCGCGCGCATTCAAGGACGCAGGCGCGCAGGTCACCGTGATTGGAAGCGACCCGGACGGGCTCAACATCAACGAGGGATGCGGCTCAACCGACCTCGCGCTGTTGCAAAAAACAGTCGTCGACGTCGGAGCCGACCTGGGAATCGCCCACGACGGTGATGCGGATCGGTGCCTCGCCATTGACGCGACGGGGAACGTCATCGACGGCGATCACATCATGGCGATTCTTGCCGTGTCGATGAACAACCGCGGTTTGCTCAAGAGCTCGACGGTTGTCGCAACGGTCATGAGCAACCTCGGTCTCGAAATCGCCCTCAATCGCGAAGGAATCGCTCTGCGTCGTTCGGCGGTGGGCGACCGTTACGTCCTTGAGGATATGGATTCGGGCGCCTACAACTTTGGCGGCGAACAATCGGGGCACATCATCTTTGCGGATCACTCGACGACGGGCGATGGTCTGCTCACGGGACTTCACCTCGCAGCCGAGATGGTGCGAACCGGCAAGACCGTTGCAGAATTGGCAACCGTCATGACCGCCTTGCCCCAGATTCTCATCAACGTGAAAGACGTCGACCACACCAACCTGGACTCGGACGCCGAAATCGCTGTGCTGCAGTCGGAACTCGAAACCGAGCTCGGCGATTCGGGTCGAATCCTGCTCCGCTCCTCGGGCACCGAGCCGCTTGTGCGGGTCATGGTCGAGGCGGCGACACAGGAACACGCCGAGAGCGTCGCCACACGGCTGGCGGACATCGTCCGCGCGCGACTGTCCCTCTAGATTTTGCGCAACAACACCGTGGACACGGTGTGATCGCGGTCCTTTTTCAGGACCAGTTTCGCGCGTGATCGAGTCGGGGCAATGTTCTCGACCAGGTTTGGTTCATTGATTGAATCCCAGAACGAGGTTGCTTCAGCGATGGCCTCGTCGCGCGACAACGCCGCGTAACGGTGGAAAAAGGACCGCTCGTCGGCGAACGCGCCAGTCTGTAGCGCAAGAAATCGGTTGACGAACCAGGACTTGATATCGACGGTTCGCGCATCGACATAAATGGAAAAATCGAACAGGTCAGAGACTGCAACCGATTGACCTGCTGTGGGAGCCTGCAACACGTTCAGGCCCTCGACAATGAGAATGTCGGGCCTCGAAACCTCGATTGTCTCGCCAGGGACGATGTCGTAGGAAAGGTGGGAATAGACCGGCGCGAATACCTTGTCCGCCCCGGATTTGATTTCGGTGACGAACCGAAGCAACGCGCGTCGGTCATACGATTCGGGAAAACCCTTGCGATTCTCGATTCCGCGTTTGATCAGTTCCGCGTTGGGGTAGAGAAAACCATCGGTCGTAACCAGTGCGATGTTGGGGGTCTCTGGGTCGCGCGACAGCAATTCGCGCAACAGTCGAGACACGGTGGATTTGCCGACCGCGACGCTGCCCGCGACACCGATGACGAACGGGGTGTGCGGTTTCGTGATCCCGAGGAACGACGCGGTGTCGGCATGCGTGACGCGTGCCGCCTTGGCATAGCGCGAGAGCAGGTTTGTTAGCGGAATGTAAATACTGTCAACCTCGTCGATATCGAGGCTGTCGCCGAGTCCGCGAATGCGCTCGATTTCCTTTTCCGAGAGCGGGGACGCCAAAGACGTCGCTAGTGCCGACCACCGATGCCGAGGAATCTCGTGGAACGGCGTCAAACCGTTAGAACTGTCACCCATTGCCTCAACGATACTCCGCTCGCGGGGTGGCTAGACTTGCCCCTATGTGCGGCATTGTTGGTTATGTGGGTCCTCGTGGTTCGCAGGAGGTCCTTCTCGGAGGGCTCGGGCGCTTAGAGTACCGCGGATACGACTCGGCGGGCGTCGCGATCATCTCGACCGACCTGCAGACGCGCAAGCGATCAGGCAAACTCCAAACTCTTCGCGACGAACTCGTCGCCAACCCACTCGACGACGGTCACACCGGAATCGGCCACACGCGCTGGGCGACCCACGGAGCACCGAACGACGTCAATGCCCACCCGCACCTTGCGGATGGCGGCAAACTCGCCCTGATTCACAACGGAATCATCGAGAACTTTGCCGAACTCAAGGCCGAACTTGTCGCTGAAGGAGCCGAATTCACGTCCGAGACAGATTCCGAGGTCGCCGCCCACATGGTCGCTCGCGAGTACCGCCGAACCTCGGACCTCACTGAGGCGATGCGCGCGGTCGTCGCCCGCCTGGACGGTGCATTCACCCTGCTGGTCGTGCACGAGGATTCGCCCGGAGTCGTCGTCGGCGCTCGCCGCAACTCGCCGCTCGTGATTGGGCTCGGGAAGGGCGAGAACTTCCTCGGAAGCGACGTCGCCGCGTTTGTCGAATACACGAGCGACGCCTTAGCAATCGGCCAAGACCAGATCGTCACCATCACGAAGGACGACGTCAACGTGATCGACTTCGACGGAAACTCCGTCACGCCCGAACCGTTCACCGTGACCTGGGATGTGTCCGCCGCTGACAAGGGTGGCTGGCCATCGTTCATGGCCAAGGAAATCAGCGAAGAGCCGGCTGCGGTTGCCGACACCATCCGTGGTCGAATCAAGAATGGCGAGGTTCACATTGAAGGCTTCGAGCCGTCCTCGTTCACCGATGTCGACCGGATTATCATCATCGCCTGTGGAACGGCGGCGTATGCCGGGCTCGTCGGCAAATACGCGCTCGAACAGTGGGCGAGAATTCCCGTCGATGTGGAACTCAGCCACGAATTCCGCTATCGCGAACCCGTCATCTCGGATCGAACCCTGATTGTCTCGGTCAGCCAATCGGGCGAAACAATGGACACGCTCATGGCCGTCAAGTATGCGCGCGAGGTTGGTGCGCGGACGCTGTCGATTTGCAATACACAGGGCGCAACGATTCCGCGCGAGTCGGACGCGGTGATTTACACGCACGCCGGACCAGAAGTAGCCGTGGCGTCGACGAAGGCTTTCGTGGCGCAAGTCACCGCGCTGTACCTCCTGGGAATCGCCATCGCGCAAGCGAACGGCAAAGGCGACCCGAAGGTACTCGCCGCCGTTGTTCGCGATCTTGAAGCAACTCCCGTTATGCTCGAAACAGTTCTCAAGCACGGTGAACGCATCAAGACGCTCGCGAAATGGATGGCGGACACGCAAGCGATTTTGTTGCTGGGCCGCCACGTCGGGTATCCGATCGCCCTCGAGGGCGCGCTCAAGCTCAAAGAGCTCGCCTACATTCACGCGGAAGGGTTTGCTGCCGGTGAACTCAAACACGGACCCATCGCGCTGATTGAGCCGGGCCAGGTTGTGTTTGTCATCGTTCCCAGCCCGCGCGATCCGCACTCGCTTCACGCGAAGGTTGTGTCGAACATCCAAGAGATCCGAGCCCGCGGTGCGCGGGTCATCGCTATTGCCGAACAGGGTGACGCGGCCGTTCTCCCGTATGCCGATGAGGTCATTCCCATTCCTCTGGCATCCAGTTTCATTGAGCCGATTTTGGCTGTCGTACCGTTGCACATTTTTGCAATGGAGCTTGCTGCGGCGAAGGGGCTCGACGTCGACCAACCGCGCAACCTCGCCAAATCCGTCACGGTGGAATAGCCGTGGCAATCGTCGGGCATGGAATCGATGTCGTCGACATCGAGCGATTCGACGCCACGCTCACCCGAACGCCAGAACTTCGCGATCGATTGTTCGCGCCATCCGAGCGCGACCTTCCCGTTGAATCGTTGGCCGCACGTTTTGCGGCGAAAGAAGCACTCGTTAAAGCCCTCGGGGGAAGCGATGACGTGTCATGGGTTGACGTTGAAATTCCGAGAGGTGAGGGTCGACCCGTGTTTCGATTGAGTGGTGCCATCGCTGCCCGAATCGAGCGATTGGGGCTGGTGCTGCACCTGTCCATCAGCCACGATGCCGGAATGGCCGTGGCCAGTGTGATCGCTGAGGAACGATGAGCACGCCGCTTCGGCGCGTCCTGGTCTCGTCATCCGCCATCCAGCGGAACGTCGAACGATTGCGCGAACGTGCGCCCGCGAACGACACCATGGTTGTCGTCAAGGCGAACGGTTACGGGCATGGCGCGGAGCTGGCCGCTCGCGCCGCACTCGCGGGCGGAGCAACCTGGATTGGAGTCGCGGACATCGACGAGGCACTGCACCTGCGTGACGTTGGAATCACCGCACCCGTTCTCGCCTGGCTTCACGCGGCGGATGAGGATTTCATCGAGGCGATCGCGCGCGACGTGACGCTCGGGATATCGACCATCGCACATCTGAACGCCGTGGCGCAGGCTGGCGGGGGAACGGTCCATCTCAAGATCGATACAGGGTTGGGTCGAAACGGTGCAGGGCGTGAACATCTCGCTGAATTTCTCGACACCGCCGCAGCACTTCACGAGCGCGGAGACCTTGTCGTCGGCGGGTTGATGTCGCACGTGTCGGGAACCTCGCGCGAGGCCGATCTAGCGCAGGCCGAAGTTTTCGTTCGCGCGCACGACCGTCTCGCGGACCTGGGCGTCACGCCAACGCACGTGCACATCGCAGCATCCGCTGCGGCCATCGATCACCCGTCGCTGCGATTCACGATGGTGCGATTCGGAATCGCGGCCTATGGGCTCGCGCCAACGACATCCCATCGCGATTTGGGCCTCGCGCCCGCGATGCGGTTCGAGTCGTCAATTGTCAATGTCAAGCGTCTTGCCACCGGCGACGGGGTGTCCTATAACTTCGTGTGGACCGCCCCGAAGGAAACCACCGTCGCGCTGGTTGCGGCCGGTTATGCCGATGGAATTCCGCGCGCAGCGACCGGTAACGCCGAGGTCGAAATTGCCGGCGAGCGGTACCCCGTTGTCGGGCGAATCGCAATGGACCAGATTGTGGTGGACGTCGGCGACTCGAGAGTGAATGCGGGTGACTCCGTCGGAATCTGGGGTGACCCGTCTGACGGAACGCCGAGTGCCTCTGAATGGGGTGATTGGGCCGACACCATCAACTACGACATCGTGACGGGAATCGGGAACCGCGTCACTCGAATCGACATCCCGTGATGTCACTACCGACCGCTGAGGACATGGCTGACTTCGGTGCGCGAGTGGCTCGGCTTCTGCGCGCCGGCGACGTCCTTTGTCTGACGGGCGAATTGGGAGCCGGCAAAACGACATTCGCGCGCGGGCTGGGGCATGAACTTCATGTCCGCGGGACCGTCACCAGCCCCACCTTTGTCGTCGCCCGCACTCACCCCCGAGACGACGGCGTGCCGTTCGTGCACATCGATGCGTACCGTCTGCAAAGCCCGGCCGAACTCGAAGACTTGGATATTGACTGGGATAACGTCATTTCCGTCGTCGAGTGGGGACACGGGATGCTGGACACCATCGTTGACGAGTGGCTCGAGATTGTCATTGACCGTTCGCACAGCGCTGACGATGAGACGCGAACCGTGAGCCTGCACGCCGTCGGTCCGCGCGGAAACGAATTGGCCGATGCGCTTGGACGAAACGAGCCCGCGTGATTCTGGCGATCGACACATCGGCCGGCACGAGCGTGGCCCTGGTTGGCAACGGAATCGTTGCCGAGGCCGCCACGGCCGATACGCGCAGCCATGCTGAACACATCGGGGTGTTCATCGATCGCGTCCTGACCGATGCGGGGGTGACCCCGTCCGACGTAACCGCCGTTGTGACGGGAATCGGACCGGGACCGTTCACGGGGCTGCGAGTTGGAATCGCGGCGGGAATCGCATTTGCGGTTGGCCGCGGAATCCCCATTTACGGCGTTCCGAGTCACGATGCGGCAGCAGTGGGCCGAGAATCTTGCACGATTGTGACGGATGTTCGACGACGCGAACTGGCCTGGACGACGTATCGCGATGGGGTTGCTATTGCCGGCCCGGGGCTCACGACAGAGGCAACTCTTGCAACCGACGTCGACCTCAGCGCGTTTCCGGAGGTCAGAGCAGACGTGATTTCGGCCGCACTTCTCGCGACCGCTGCGCAGAATCGACTCACCCGCGGGGACGACCTATCGAGCCTGCGCCCGCTGTACCTGCGCGCGCCGGACGCGACGCCCAGCAATGGGCCGAAGCGGGTGAGCGGATGATGATTCGACTCGCGACAGAAGCCGACCTCACTATCGTCCACGGACTCGAACAAGTCCTTTTTCCCGACGACGCATGGCCCTTCGAGAAGCTCGACGACGACTTCCGCAGCCCTTACGCGCACTTCCTTGTCTGGGTCGATGAGGACCGTATCGTCGGATACGCGATCGCCCAGTGCCTGACGGGGAACGATGTCGCCGACATCCATAACATCGCCGTCATCGAGTCGCATCGTGGACGCGGTGTCGGGGCCGCACTGTTGGATGCCCTCGTTTTGTGGACCGTCGAAAAGGGTGCGTCGGCAATCATGCTCGAGGTTCGCGACGACAACATCGTTGCCCAATCCTTGTACGCC
>JBIIBI010000023.1:0-9670 GCA_044239485.1 Microbacteriaceae bacterium
GAATTACCCGGATGTCCTTGGACATTGCAACGACCATCTTGCGGACCGTTTCGGCCTGTGCGTCCTCGCCGAGTTTGAGCCTGTCGAGTTTGGTGACACCATCAACCAGCAGACCAATCTCGGGGCCGAAGTCGCGCGTGACCGCTTCGAGCGTGTACTCGGTGTCCTCGACCGTGTCGTGCAGAAGAGCCGCCGCAATCGTCTTGGCGCCGATGCCCAAATCAACGAGAATCTCTGCGACGGCGAGGGGGTGGGTGATGTAGGGCTCACCCGATTTTCGCAGTTGCCCTTCGTGCGCTTTCTTCGCTACCTGATAGGCGCGTTCGACGATAGCGACATCCGCGCGGGGATTGGTCTGCCGAAGAGCCCGGAGGATCCGTTCGAGCGCTCCCCCGGTTTCTGAGCGAGAGAAGAGCCTAGGGAGAAGCGCGCGACGCTGTGCCGAACCGCTTGTGCTGGTATCCGACATTGCGCCTCCTGACTTCAGTTTAGGCGTGTGGCGTTAGCGGACGGCTCCTGAAGCGTTTCGGACGATTTCCGTTCGATCCTTGCGCCCTTGTTTGGCGGATTCCGACTCGCCTTCGCGAAGTTGTGCGTAGAGCGGAGCCGCGATGAACATCGTCGAATAGGCACCACACAAAATTCCCACGAAAAGGCTGAGCGCGATATCGCGCAGGGTTCCGGCGCCCAACAGCATCGAACCAATGAACAAAATAGACGCAACGGGTAGCGCGGCCACCACACTGGTGTTGATCGAGCGCACCAGCGTCTGATTCACGGCGAGGTTGACCGACTCAGCAAACGTCCGCTTCGATTCGTCATACGCAATCGAGGTGTTCTCACGAATCTTGTCGAACACCACCACGGTGTCGTAAAGCGAATAACCCAGAATCGTCAAAAGCCCGATAACCGCGGCCGGCGTGACTTCGAGACCGAAGGCTCCGTAGATCGCGGCCGTGATGGTGAGGTCGTGAACAACAGCAACCATGGCCGCCACCGACATTTTCCAGGTTCGGAAATACAGCGCCATCACAATACTGACGAGAACGAGGAAGATCGCTAGCGCTCGTAGCGCTTGACTCGTAATGTCCGAACCCCAGGACGCACCAATGAACGACGAGGTCACTTGGTCGACGGAAACCGAATACGCGTCCGCGAGGGACACACGAAGCGCGTCGGTTTCCTCCGCCGTCAATTGCTCGGTCTGGACGCGCACAGAATCGCCGCCGACAATCGAAATCTTCGGAGCAGCAGCTTCGCCAACTTCGGATGTGATTGTCTGCTCGGCTATCGCCGTGTCAGTAGAAGCCGGGTTCGAGATCTGGAACTCAGAGCCTCCGCGGAACTCGATTCCGAAGGTAAAACCGCCACGTAATGCCGTGATCGCCACGGCAATCACGATGAGCGTCGCCGACATCAGGTACCAGACGACACGGCGACCAATGAAATTGATGCTGGTTTCGCCGGTGTACAAGCGGTTTCCGAACCGGGTGATGGCACTCACTGGTCACCTCCGTTTTCCGCAGCCTTGCGCTCGGCGATCGACTGACGCTTCTGTGATTCTTTCGACACTCGCGAACGCTTGCCCGCCGATACCGACTTATCGACACGGAATTCCCCGCGACCTCGGTAAACCGCGCCGAGTGCACTGCCGTCCAGACCACTCCACGCGTGCCCCGAGGTGAAGAAACGAGTGCGGGCGAGCAATTGAAGTAACGGGTGCGTGAACAAAATCACGATGAGAAGGTCGACCACCGTTGTGACACCGAGTGTGAAGGCGAAGCCACGCACGTTGCCCACTGCGAGGGCGAACAGAACGACCGCGGCCAAGAGATTGACGGCACCCGACACAAGGATTGTCCGATATGCACGTTTCCAACCGGTTTCGACAGCGGCAATAATCGAGCGTCCTTCTCGGAGTTCATCCCGAACTCGTTCGAAATAGACGATAAAGGAGTCGGCGGTAACACCGATGCCGACGATGAGTCCAGCGACGCCGGCGAGTGACAATCGGTACCCGTTTGCTTGCGACAAGTAGGTAATCACTACGTAGGTCAGGGCTGCTGCGACTCCGAGCGAGCTGATTGTCACGATGGCAAGCGCGCGGTACTGGAAGATTGCGTAAATCACGACGAGGAGGAGCCCGATTGCTCCGGCAATGAGACCGCTCTCGAGTTGAGCGACTCCGAGGGTCGGGGTGACCGTGTCGCTTGATTGCACCTCGAACCCGATGGGTAAAGCTCCGAATTTGAGTTGGTCAGCGAGTGCTTTTGACGAAAGTTCGGTGAAGGAGCCTGAGATGACGGGCTTTCCATCGGGAATCGCCGCGAGTGTTCGAGGAGCCGAAATTACCTTGCCGTCGAGCACGATGGCGAATTGGTTTTGCGCTCCTTGAAGTGTCGTCAGTCGCGAGGTGACATCGGCGAAAGCGGTGGTCCCTGCGGCGTTGAATGTCAGGTAAACGCCCCACTCGTTGGTCTGCACACCGTTTGCGCCGGGGATGTAGTTTGCCGACGCATCCGCAACCATGGCCCCGTCGACTTCGACCGGACCGAGGATGTACTTGTAGGACTGGTCGTCGGCACACACCGTCAGCGGCTTTGTCGGATCCGCGGTGTTTGCGCCGGCCCCATCCAACACATCGCAGGGGGTCGTCAAATACGCGAAATAGATTTCGGGAGTGACCCAATTCAGGTCACTGAAGTTGACGGGCTCACCAGCGGGCTCTGCCCAGGAAACCGGCGTTTCCGGGGTTCCCAAACCGCTGATATCTGCCTTGGGGTCTTCGGCCAACGCCGCCGCGACGTTCGACGCAACCTGGCTCACGACATCGGACAGGTCTGTAACGAGTACGGGACGGAACTCGAGTTTTGCGGATGAGCGAATTCGGTCCAGAGTGGCCTGATCGGGTGTCCCTGGAATCGAGATAACGATGTTCGTCCCGCCCTGAGTCGTCACTTCGGCTTCACTCACACCCGTTGCGTCAACGCGCTGGCGAATGATGCCAACCGCTTGAGCGAGTTCTTCTTCTGACACCGTTGTACCGGCAGCGATTTGCGGAGTCAGGATGATCTGAGTCCCGCCCTCGAGGTCCAGCGCAAGTTTCGGTGTCCAGCCTGCGTTGTCGAAAACAACACCCGAGCCGATCATCGCGCCGAACGCCCCGAACACAACGGCAAGCCAAACGAGCGCTCGGCGCGCTCGGGAAGAAGTACTCGTTGTCGCCACGTTCGGTCGCTGGGTTACTTAGTCGCAGGCTTCTTGGCGGCAGGCTTCGCCGCTGCTGCTGAAGCAGTCGCTGCCGGGGTCGGCTTCTCGACAATAGTGGTTACGGCCTGGCGGTGAATGCGAAGTTTTGTTCCGGGAGTTGTCTCCAGAACAATCTGGTTCTCCTCGGCGTCAATCGAGACAATTGTTCCGAAGATGCCCGACGTCGTCATAACGTTCGCACCTTTCACAACCTTTGCGACCAGTGCTTCGCGGTCAGCCTTCTGCTTGCGCGAATTGCGAATCATAAAAACAACCATGAGCGCCAGAACGGCGACCATCATCAGGGTAAACGGATCCATGGGCAGTGACCGTCCTTTCGGGGCTCTGGGAACACAACGTTCCCATCATAGACCGCTCGGCTGTTCCTTCCCGAGCAACGCCCAGGCTGCGGGTGTGGCAACTCGGCCACGGGGGGTTCGAGCGATGAGGCCGACCCTCACGAGATAGGGCTCAACCACCGATTCGAGAGTGTCGCGCTCTTCGCCGACCGCCGAAGCAAGAGTCGTGATTCCAGCGGGGCCACCGCGAAACGAGTCGATCAGGGTGGTCAATACGGCGCGGTCGAGACGATCCAAACCATGTTCGTCAATGTCAAACACCGTCAGTGCCGCGTTCACCGCATCGCGCGACCCGGCAGTGTCGTGAACAACGAGATAGTCACGGACCCGGCGGAGCAATCGGTTCGCAATTCGGGGAGTTCCGCGCGATCGGCGTGCTAGTTCGGTAATCGCGTATGTGTCGAGTTCTATTCCCAACAACCGAGCGCTCCGACGGATCACGAACTCGATTTCGCCAACCTCGTAAAACTCAAGGTGTGCCGTGTAACCGAAACGATCGCGAAGCGGCGCGGGTAACAGACCTGAACGCGTTGTTGCGCCCACCAGCGTGAAGGGCGCGATCTGCAGTGGGACCGTCGTGGCTCCCGGCCCCTTCCCCACCATGATGTCAATCCGAAAATCCTCCATAGCGATGTAGAGCATCTCTTCTACTCCGCGCGGCAACCGGTGGATTTCGTCGATGAACAGCGTCTCTCCTTCGGTGAGCGACGACAACACTGCCGCCAGGTCGCCGGTGTGCGTGATTGTGGGTCCGCTCGACATTCGAAGCGGCGAGCCCGATTCATGAGCGACGATCATCGCGAGCGTGGTCTTACCCAAGCCGGGCGGACCTGCCAACAACACATGATCAGGAGTTCGTGCCTCCATGGTTGCCGCCGACAACAAGACCGACAGCTGAGCCCGCACCTTTTCTTGCCCAATGAACTCGTCGAGCGAGTTGGGGCGCAGCGCCCCCTCAAAAACGGAGTCTGGCTCGACCTCGGTCACGAGTTTCCGCCGAGTGACGCGAGAGCGATCTTCAGGCGCTCTGCAAGGCTCGCCGTTGGGGCATCACGGATGACGTCCCGCGCAACGTCGCGTGCGGCGCTCTGCGACCAACCCAAACCGGTCAACGCATCGGCGAGCTCTGCGGACTGGGAATTGGATGCTTGGGGCATCTTCCCCGTAAGGGAAACGATGATGAGTGACGCCGTCTTCTGACCGATGCCGGGGACCACACGGAAACGCGAATCGTCACCGGCGTCGACCGCCTCTGCGATCTCGGTGGCAGACAGTGTCGACAAAATCGCGAGTGCCGTGCGCGGACCCACTCCCGTCACTCCCCGCAAGATTGTGAAAAGCTGTTTGTCTTCGGCGGTCGCAAAGCCGAACAACAGCCATTCGTCTTCGCGCGGGATCAGAACAGTGTGGACAAAGGCCTCCTGGCCGACCCGGAGGGTTGCCCCGAGATCGCGGGGAACGGCCACATGCAGACCAATGCCGTTTGTCTCGATAATGACATCGCCGATACCAGTCGACGCCACGATTCCACGCACGGTCGCAAGCATGATGTCAGCCTACGAGCGTGAGGCCTTCAGAGCCGTTCGCCACGCGCGTTGGGCGTCGGTTTCGCCCTCAAGGGCTACTTCTCCGCCACGCCACGCGTGACAAATCGCCAGCGCCAGCGCATCAGCAGCATCGGCAGGTTTGGGCGGCGAATCGAGTTTCAGAATCGCGGTAACCATTGCGGTCACTTGCTTTTTGTCCGCGCGTCCGTAACCCGTGACCGCCGCCTTGACCTCGCTCGGAGTGTGCAATGCGACCGCTAATCCTCGCTCGGCGGCGAGGAGCAACGCAATCCCCGCGACCTGCGCCGTTCCCATCACTGACCGAACGTTGTGCTGTGCAAAGACGCGTTCGATGGCGATGACATCCGGTCGAAGAGTGTCGAGCACCGCGTTGAGTCCGTCGCGGATTGTCAACAGTCGTTGCTCAAGCGGTGCATCTGCGGCGCTGCGAATCACGGACACATCGACGAACGACACCGCGCGAGCCGCGCCCGAATCGATTACCCCGACGCCACACCGAGTCAGACCGGGGTCAACGCCGAGGATTCGTGTCACTTATTCGTCCGCGTCAAGTTCGGCCTGGACATCGGCCGGAATCGAGAAGTTGGCGAACACGTTTTGTACATCGTCGAGATCTTCGAGTGCGTCGATCAACTGGAACACTTTGCGAGCAGTCGCGGCGTCCACATCGACCGAGAGCGAGGGAACGAACTCGGCTTCGGACGAGTCATAATCGAGACCCGCCTCTTGAAGCGCCACGCGAGTCGCCACAAGGTTCGCGGTGTCCGTGATGACCTCGAATCCTCCGCCTTGGTCGACGACCTCTTCGGCTCCGGCGTCGAGCACCGCCAGCAGTATGTCGTCCTCGGAAACGCCATCGACCTTCGTTATCGAAATGACGCCCTTGCGCGCGAAATTGTAGGCGACAGAGCCGGGGTCGGCCATCGTTCCCCCGTTGCGGGCCATCGCCGTTCGAACTTCGGCTGCTGCTCGGTTCTTGTTGTCCGTGAGGCACTCAATGAGGAGGGCGACACCAGAGGGTCCGTAACCCTCGTACATGATCGTCATGTAATCGATGGACTCGCCAGAAAGACCCGCACCGCGCTTGACCGCGCGATCAATGTTGTCGTTGGGCACACTCGCCTTTTTCGCCTTGTACACGGCGTCGGCGAGCGTGGGGTTACCGGCAAAGTCAGCGCCGCCCATCTTGGCGGCAACCTCAATGTTTTTGATGAGCTTGGCAAAGGCCTTTGCGCGTCGGCCGTCGATGACAGCCTTTTTGTGCTTGGTAGTCGCCCATTTGGAGTGTCCGGACATTGTGAGTTCCCTAACTATCGTTCGTGACGATGTTACCGCTGTGCGCCCGCGACGACCGCGTCCAACCACCACGCGTGGACACGTGATTCACCGACGAGCTCGGGGTGGAACGAGATTCCCACGCAGTTTCCCGAGCGAACCCCGACGATGTCGCCATTCGTGAGTGTCGCAATGACCTCGCACTCTCGAACGTCACGGATCAGCGGGGCACGAATAAACGCCGCCTTGACGGGGGCGCCACCGATGACCGGCATGTCAATCGCGGTCTCGAACGATTCGACCTGTCCCCCAAACGCGTTTCTTTCTACCGCAACATCGAGACCCCCGAAGGTTTGTTGTCCTTCTATGGCGCCGATGACCGAATTCGAGAGCAAGATGAGCCCAGCGCACGTGCCAAGCACTGGGAGGCCTCCCGCGATCGCCGAGATCAGCGGTTCTCGAACCTCGAAAATTCGCGACAGTTTGTCGATAACACTCGACTCCCCGCCGGGGATGATGATGCCGTCGATTCCGACAAGATCGGAGGGTGTCCGAACCTGGCGATGGGAGACACCGAGTTCATCGAGCACCAACTCGTGTTCGCGCACATCGCCCTGAAGAGCGAGTACGCCAATCGTCAGTTGGCTACCAGCCACGCTCAGACAGGCGGTGAGGGGCGGGAAGATCCGAGACGTTGATACCGACCATCGCTTCGCCGAGTCCACGCGAAACATCCGCAATCACCTTGGCGTCCGTGTACGCGGTCGTGGCCTTGACGATTGCTTTCGCGCGCTCGACAGGGTTTCCCGACTTGAAGACTCCCGATCCGACGAAGACTCCGTCAGCACCGAGTTGCATCATCATCGCTGCATCGGCCGGAGTTGCCACGCCGCCTGCTACGAACAGGACGACCGGCAACTTCTTGTCGCGAGCGACCTGGCGAACAAGTTCCAGTGGGGCCTGAAGTTCCTTGGCCGCGACATACAGCTCGTCTTCGGACTTGGCCGAAAGTGCGGCAATCTCTCCACGAATTGTCCGAATGTGCTTGGTCGCTTCCGAAACGTCACCGGTTCCGGCTTCACCCTTGGAACGAATCATCGATGCGCCTTCAGTGATGCGGCGAAGCGCTTCTCCGAGGTTCGTCGCGCCACAGACGAAGGGCACGGTGAAGGGCCACTTATCGATGTGGTTCACGTAATCGGCGGGTGACAGAACCTCGGACTCGTCGATGTAATCGACACCGAGCGATTGCAACACCTGCGCCTCAACGAAGTGGCCGATACGGGCCTTCGCCATGACCGGAATCGACACCGTCGCAATGATCTGATCGATGAGGTCGGGGTCGCTCATCCGCGCGACACCGCCCTGAGAACGAATGTCTGCGGGAACGCGTTCCAACGCCATAACGGCGACTGCGCCGGCGTCTTCTGCAATCTTTGCCTGTTCGGCATTGACGACATCCATGATGACGCCACCCTTGAGCATCTCTGCGAGCCCGCTCTTGACGAGGGGGGTTCCGACGGTCTTTTCCGCCATACCTATCACTCCTTGAATTGGGCCCGACTAGGCACCTATTTAGTCTAAGACTCGGCCGGCCAGTGCAGTGCCAACAGTTCCCTCATCTCACCAAGAAGCCTCGGCATCGCCTTGGTCTTCGCGATAATCGGGAAAAAATTCGCGTCGTTAGGCCAGCGCGGGACGATGTGTTGGTGAAGATGATCCTGAACTCCCGCACCCGATACTTCGCCTTGATTCATTCCTAAATTGAAACCTACACATCCCGTTGCGGCCGTGAGAACTCGCATTGCGATTTGTGACAACAATCCGATTTCGGCAACTTCTTCTGGCGTCGCCAAGTCGTACGTGGCGACGTGGCGATACGGACAGACCATGATGTGCCCCGAGTTGTAGGGGAAAAGATTCATGATGACGAAAGCGTGCGTGCCGCGATAAACGATGAGTCCGTCTTCGTCACTACGTTCGGGCGCTGCACAAAACGGACAGCGGGACCGATCGTCCTCATGATTGAGGTAGACCATGCGATGCGGTGTCCACAACCGTTCCATTCCGTCCGGGTCGCCGGCGAAGAGATCGCTCGATTCGGTTGACACGACTACAACTCGGTCGACCGAGACGAAATCATTCCCGTGATGCGCTCGATCGCAACGTCAACCGGGATGCCGTTTTCCTGTTCACCATTTCGGAATCGGAAACTGACCGCGTTGTTCGCGCGATCCTCTTCTCCCGCGATGACGATGTACGGAACCTTCTGCAGCGTGTGGTTGCGAATCTTCTTTTGCATTCGATCGTCCGAAGAGTCCAGTTCTGCTCGGATTCCGGCTTTCTTCATGCGCGCAACAACATCACCCAGGTATTCCGCGTATTCCTCCGCAACGGGAACCGCAACGGCTTGAACCGGCGCGAGCCACACCGGGAACGCACCGGCATAGTGTTCGAGCAGAACCCCGAAGAACCGTTCGACTGAACCAAAGAGCGCGCGGTGAATCATGACCGGCTGCTGGCGAGAACCGTCCGATGCGGTGTATTCGAGACCGAAACGCTCGGGCAAATTGAAATCGAGTTGGATCGTCGACATCTGCCAGGTGCGACCGATTGCATCACGCGCCTGAACTGAAATCTTTGGGCCATAGAACGCTGCCCCGCCCGGATCGGGAACCAGCGTCAGTCCCGACTCGGTCGCGACCTTTTCAAGTGTCGCCGTCGCGGCGTCCCACATCTCGTCAGCACCAACAAACTTGTCGCTCTGGGGGTCTCGAGTCGACAACTCGAGATAAAAATCGTTGAGCCCGTAATCGCGAAGAAGGGTCAGGACGAAGTCGAGAACCTTGACCAGTTCCTCTTCCATCTTTTCCGGAGTCGTGAAGATGTGGGCGTCGTCTTGAGTCATTCCGCGGACACGTGTCAGACCGTGCACTACGCCCGACTTCTCGTAGCGATAAACGCCACCGAATTCAAACAATCGCATCGGCAAGTCACGGTAAGACCGTCCCTGCGAACGATAAATCAAGATATGGAACGGACAGTTCATCGGCTTGAGGTAGTAATCGACCCCCGCGCGCGTGATCTCGCCGGCCTCGTTGCGAACCTCGTCGAGGTGCATCGGCGGGAACATTCCGTCCTTGTACCAGGCGAGGTGTCCGGACGTTTCGAAAAGATTCTGCTTGGTGATGTGCGGGGAATAGACGAATTCGTACCCGC
>JBIIBI010000024.1:0-9631 GCA_044239485.1 Microbacteriaceae bacterium
GTCCCGACCGAACGCCTGTAACTGGTCACGATACAGCTTCGCGAATGGAGCGAATCGCGCCGGGTCCCCTCCGATGATGGCCAAAGCCATCGGGATACCCAGACGAGCGGCACGCACGACGGACTCAGGGCTACCGCCGACCCCGACGCGCAATCCGATTCGCCCGTTTTCCGTCTTGGGGTAGACCTCTTGGTTTGCCAGCGGTGCGCGGGTGGTTCCCGACCAGGTGACGGGCTTCTCCTCGAGAAGTTGCACGAGCAGTTCGAGCTTTTCCTCGAATAGCGCGTGGTAGTCATTGAGGTTGAAACCGAACAGGGGGAATGATTCCGTGAACGAGCCTCGACCCGCGGTGATCTCGGCGCGGCCGTTCGACAGCGCATCGATGATGGCGAAGCGCTGGTAGACGCGGACCGGGTCTTCGCTCGACAGGACGGTGACACCCGTCCCGAGGATGATCGACGACGTGCGGGTTGCGATGCCCGCGAGCACCGTGTCCGGTGCACTCACAGCGAAATCGTCACGGTGGTGTTCGCCGATGTGAATCGCGTGAATTCCCAACGAATCAGCGAGGACGGCTTGTTCAACGAGATTCCGCAGGACCTGTCCGGCGGTTTCTGGGGTTCCGTCGTCCTTGAACGTCATGTCGCCGAAGGTGTCGAGCCCGAATGTGATGTCGTCGATGTTTGTCGTCATACCTGTTCCCAGTTGTGTCGCGGTGAAGTTATTCCCTAGGGCTGCAATCGGGTGACGTTCCAGACATCACCGTCGCGCTCAAACGAAATGCGGTCGTGCATACGATTCGAACGACCCTTCCAGAATTCCATTCGGGTCGGGACGATTCGATAACCACCCCAGTGTTCCGGTCGGGGCACGGTGTCGTCGTTCGCGAAGCGCTGGGTAGTGTCCTCGTATTGCTGGTCGAGCGCATCACGCGACTGAATCGGGCGGGATTGTTCACTCGCCCAGGCGGCGAGTTGTGATCCGCGCGGTCGTGAATCGAAATACTCGTCCGAATCGGTCACCGAGACGCGCTCGGCGCGACCTTCGATGATGACCTGGCGGTACATCGAATACCAGCCGAAGACGGCGGTCACATCCGACCCACCGCCGATTGCGTCACCCTTGCGCGACAGATAATTGGTCGCGAACAACAGTCCCGAATCGAGGCCCTTCAACAGGACTGTTCGAGCCGAGGGTCGCCCCGTGGAATCGATCGTGCCAAGAACGAATGCGTTGGGTTCGTAGATCTCGGCTTGTTCGGCATCCACGAGCCAGGCCGCGAGCTGCGCGAGGGGGTCACTGACCATGTCGGTCTCGCGTAATGAGGCTTGACCGTAGTCTTCGTGACGCGAAAGGGAATCCATGCGTCTATCTTCGCATCAGCGCGACTAGACGCGAAGTCGGCGTGATATCTCAATGGCGGTCGCCTGTGCCTCGCGGGCGAGTTGTTCTACACCGACTGTTCCCTCGGGGAACGTCAGCGCGATTGATGCGAGCGGCCATCCGACCCGATCGAGAACCGGGACGGCCACCGACTCAAAACCGGCGGTTATTTCCCCGTGTTCCGTTGCAAATCCGCGTTCGCGCGCCAACCGCAACACTTCGCGCAGTCCGCGCCGGGTCAGTGCGACGTCTCCTCGGCTGGTCAACGATTCGTCGTTCGGGTACAGCGCAAGGACCTGTTCGCGTGACATCGCCGCGAGCATTGAGCGACCGCTTGCCGTGAGATGCGCGGGGAGTCGAACGCCGACGTCGGTAATGAGGGATGGTCGGTCGGGTGCCCGGCCTTCGACAACGTAGACAACATCCCGACCGTGCAATACTGCCAGGTGGGCGTTTTCCCCGACCGAATCGGCCAATCGGGTGATGAGGTTTCGGCCGACCAGTGCCAGTGGTTGCTGGCGCAAGTAGCCGGTCCCGAGGTCATGCGTTGCAACCCCGAGCGCCCAGCGACGGTCACCGTTGACAACATACCCGTGGTCGAGCAGCGTGGTGAGCAGGTGATACGTCGTCGATCGCGGCAAATCGAGTGCCGTGGCGATGGTCGTGGCGGGAACACTTCCGCGCTGACGCGCGAGAAAACTGAGAATGCGAAGAGCGCCATCCGCTGCGGGCACCTGCACTTTGTCTGGCATACAAGACAGAATACCGCTGTGGGCCAATGACAGGCTCGCGCGCGGGGTGTGTAATCGAGACATGGTCGTCATCATGGGAATTGGTCCGCTCACCGACAACGAGCTCATCCGCATTGCGCGCCACGGAGACGCCGTCGAGCTCGATGTCGCAGCCGTCACGAACGTTGCCGCGACCCGCACCGCGATCGAAGCATTGGCGAACGATCCTGACCCGCACTACGGAATCTCGACCGGTTTCGGCGCGCTGGCAACCACGTTTATTCCGGGGGACCAACGAGCTCAACTGCAACGTTCGCTCATCCGTTCACACGCTGCCGGGACCGGGCCCGAAATCGAGACCGAAGTCATCCGCGGATTGATGGCGCAACGTCTATCGACGCTCATGACCGGTCGAACCGGAGTTCGCTCGGTCGTGGTCGAAACATACGCCGCCGTCCTGAACGCAGGGCTGACCCCCATCGTCTACGAGTACGGATCGCTCGGTTGCTCTGGCGACCTCGCCCCGCTCGCCCACTGCGCTCTCGTGCTCATGGGCGAGGGACGCGTTCGAAACCGCGCCGGTGACGCACTCGATTCCGCCGACGCACTCACCGCCGCCGGAATCACGCCCGTTGAACTCCGCGAGAAAGAGGGCCTCGCCCTCATCAACGGAACCGACGGCATGACCGCGATGCTTGTCCTGGCAATCGAGGACATGCGTCACCTGTTGCGTGTCGCCGACATCGCTCTGTCGATTTCGGTTGAGGGACTTCTCGCGACGGACAAGGTGTTCGCCGATGACCTGATGACACTGCGTCCGCATCCCGGTCAACGAGCGTCTGCTAGCAATGTCCGTTCGCTGCTTGACGGGAGCCCGCTCGTCGCTAGCCACGCGGGACCCGACGACCTGCGCGTCCAAGATGCCTACTCGATTCGATGTGCGCCGCAGGTACACGGCGCAGCCCGCGACACGGTCGATCACGCCGAGCGCGTGGCCCGCCTCGAATTGGCGTCGGCGATCGACAACCCCGTCGTCACGCTCGACTATCGCGTCGAATCGAACGGGAACTTCCACGGCGCACCCGTCGGATACGTCCTCGACTTTCTTGCGATCGCCGTTGCCGATGTTGCCTCGATGAGCGAACGTCGAACCGACCGGTTCCTCGACCACACGCGAAGCTATGGGCTTCCCCCGTTCCTCGCGCACGAGGCCGGCGTGGACAGCGGATTGATGATCGCGCAGTACACCGCGGCCGGAATCGTCAGTGAACTGAAGCGCTTGGCGATGCCCGCCTCGGTCGACTCGATTCCGTCTTCCGCGATGCAAGAAGACCACGTGTCGATGGGCTGGGCCGCTGGGCGCAAACTCCGTCGGGCGATCGACGGTCTCTCGCGCGTTCTTGCCATCGAACTCCTCACCGCTGCGCGGGGTGCAGCGTTGCGCGACGCGAAAGCATCCGCAGCGACGGGGCCCGTTGTTGACCTCGTCAACGCGGCCTCTGGAGGTCCTGGCCCCGACCGATTCCTCTCCCCCGAGATTGACGCCGTTGTCGCACTCGTCCAATCAGGACAGATTCTTGCGACAGCGGAAAAGACCACCGGAACACTCGACTAAAGGACACACAGATGGCGATTATCCCCGTAGGCGGTTCGGTACCCGGACACGAACCACGAATTGTTCGCGCGGCGCGCGGCAACACCATTTCGACCAAGCACTGGTCGACCGAGGCCGCCAAGCGGATGTTCATGAACAACCTCGACCCCGACGTTGCCGAGCGCCCCGAAGACCTCGTCGTTTACGGCGGGACGGGTCGCGCGGCACGCAACTGGCTTGCCTTCGATGCCATCGTGCACGCCTTGAACGATCTGGAGCCCAACGAGACGCTCTTGGTGCAGTCGGGCAAGCCGGTTGGAATCTTCACCACCCACGAATGGGCACCTCGAGTTCTTATCGCGAACTCGAACCTCGTCGGTGATTGGGCCAACTGGCCCGAGTTCCGCAAGCTCGAAGCCGAAGGGCTCACGATGTACGGCCAGATGACGGCTGGGTCGTGGATCTATATCGGCACGCAGGGAATTCTGCAGGGAACGTATGAGACGTTCGGCGCGGTCGCCCGCGAAAAGTTCAACGGGACCCTCGCCGGCACGCTGACTCTGACCGGTGGTTGCGGTGGAATGGGCGGCGCACAGCCGCTCGCGGTGACGATGAACGACGGAGTGGTGCTCATCGTTGACGTCGACGCGGAACACCTTCAGCGTCGCGTCGACCACGGTTACCTCGACGAAATGACGGACGACATCGATGTCGCCATCGAACGGGCGTTGGATGCGAAAGAGAAGCGAATCCCGCGTTCGGTGGGACTGGTCGGAAACGCCGCCACCGTCTTCCCCGAAATGCTCGAGCGCGGCGTCGCGATCGACATCGTGACCGACCAGACGAGTGCGCACGATCCGCTGTCGTATCTGCCCGAAGGCGAGTCCGTCGCGGACTGGCTCGGCGACGCGGCGAAGGACCCAGAGGGCTTCACTGACCGTTCACGCGCCGCCATGGCCAAGCAGGTCAAGGCGATGGTCGAATTCCAGGACAAGGGTGCCGTCGTATTCGATTACGGTAACTCGATTCGTCGCGAGGCCGAACTAGGCGGATACGAGCGCGCATTCGATTTCCCCGGATTCGTTCCCGCCTATATCCGGCCCCTTTTCGCCGAAGGCAAGGGCCCGTTCCGTTGGGTCGCGCTATCGGGCGACCCTGCCGACATCGCGGCGACCGACAAAGCGATTCTCGAGCTGTTCCCCGACGACGAGCACTTGAAGCGCTGGATCACCAAGGCTAGCGAGAAGGTCCACTTCGAAGGTCTCCCCGCCCGCATCTGCTGGCTCGGGTACAAGGAACGCCACCTCGCCGGACTTCGGTTCAACGAGATGGTCAAGAACGGTGAAGTGAGCGCACCGATTGTCATCGGGCGCGACCACCTCGATTCCGGTTCTGTTGCATCGCCTTATCGCGAGACCGAAGCGATGCTCGATGGCAGTGACGCAATCGCCGACTGGCCCCTGTTGAACGCTCTGCTCAACACCGCCAGCGGAGCGACCTGGGTGTCACTCCACCACGGCGGTGGCGTCGGCATCGGTCGCTCGATCCACAGTGGGCAGGTGCTCGTCGTGGACGGCACCGATCTCGCCGCGGAAAAGGTATCGCGCGTATTGGTCAACGATCCGGGTTCAGGTGTCATGCGTCACGTCGACGCGGGCTACGAACGGGCCGAAGAAATCGCCCGCGAGCGCGGCCTTCGCGTTCCGATGTGGGAGATTTGAGTAGCCTGACGTCATGACCACTCTGCTTCGCAACATCGGCGAACTTGTCACGAACGATCCGCGGTGGGGCGACCGTTTCGGAATACTCCACGACGCCGCACTCGAATGGTCAGAGGGCGTGGTCACCTGGGTCGGATCCGACTCCGACGCCCAGTCTCGCGTGAGCAACGCGACCGAAGTCCTCGACGCAGAGGGCCGAGCAGTAATCCCCGGTTTTGTCGACTCGCACACGCACATCGCATTCGCCGGCGAACGATCGCTCGAGTTCGCGGCACGCATGGCAGGGACCGCCTATAGCGCAGGTGGCATCAACACGACTGTCGCGGCAACTCGAGCCGCGACCGACGATGAATTGCGTGAACTCATCGGGGGGCGCATCAGCGAGATGCGTGCCCAAGGAACGACGACCGTCGAGGTCAAGACCGGATACGGACTCACCATCGAGCACGAAGTGCGTCTCGCTCGGATTGCCCGTGAGTTCACCGACCACGTGACTTTCCTCGGCGCACATGTCGTCCCGGAGGAATATGTCGGTCGAACCGACGACTATGTCGATCTCGTCTGCGGTCAGATGCTCGATGCCGTCGATTCTTTTGTCACCGCGATCGATGTCTTTTGCGAGGACGGCGCCTTTTCCGTTGACCAGTCCCGGAGAATTCTCGAAGCAGGTGCAAAGCGCGGATTGAGGACACACATACACGCGGCTCAACTCGGGTCCTCCACTTCTGTGCAGATGGCCATTGAATCCGGGGTCGCGAGCATCGACCACGGAACGTTCGTGACCGATGTCGATGTGCACGCTTTGTGCAAATCGGGGGTAGTGCTGACACTGTTGCCAGGGTCCGACTTTTCGACGCGCCAGCCCTATCCCGACGCTCGCCGATTCATTGACGCAGGAGTCACCGTCGCGTTGGCCACGAACTGCAACCCCGGTTCGTCGTACACGACATCGATGGCGTTCTGTATCGCGATTGCGGTGCGCGAGATGGGGATGACCCCCTCCGAAGCACTGTGGTCCGCGACCAAAGGTGGATCGATTTCTCTCGGGTCGCCTCTCCTCGGAAACTTTGAGGTCGGGTCGCTCGCGCACATCGTCGAACTCGACGCCCCGAACCACATTCACCTCGCGTATCGGCCCGGCGTCAACCTCGTCCGACGCGTCTGGAGTTAGCGCTCAGCTAGTCCCGCAAGCGCTTCGAGAACACACAACGCGGTGAGTCGGATTGTGCGTCCGTCCTCCGTGTCCGCGCCGGCATCGACCTCGGCGAGATCGATTGTCGAGACTCGGTCATCGCGTGCGAAACCGCGAGCGAATTGGCGCATCTCGTAAGCGCTGAGTCCGCCAGGGATTGATGCCGGGCACGCCGGCGCCACCGAGCGGTCGCAGGCGTCAATGTCGAGGTCGACGTGAATCGGGCCGCCATCGGCACCCGCAATCGCTAGGGCTTCGTGAACGATCGCGTCGACACCTCTGCGGGCAACGTCATCCCGCGTAATCACAGTGACGCCCCAATCGCGAACGCGGCGAAGGTACTCGGTCGAGTTAGCGAAATCAGCAATCGCAATCTGAACAACCCGCGCAGGGTCGACTCCGAAATCTTCGATGAGGCGGCGGACGGGCGAGCCGTTGCTTACACCGTCGCGCACGTCGAGGTGGGCGTCGACGGTGATGAGGCCGGCCGTCGCGATCTGGTCTCCCCATGCCGCGACCGCCACGGGGACCGTGAGCGCGTTGTCACCACCGATAGCGACTAACAGGCGTGTGCGGGAAACCGCCTCGGCAATCACGCGAATCGCGCCAGCCTCGTCGCCGTCGGGGTCAACGACATCCCCGAAGTCGTGTCGTGCAAGCGCCGCCGAGGTCAGGATGTCGTCGCCCGATTGAAATGCTTCGGAATAACGCGGAAGAACGTCGCGAACCGCGTCCGGTGTCAGGTGTGTCGAACCGGGCGTGATCGACGTCGAAAAGGTCGGTACGCCAATGATTCCGAAATCTACGTCGCCGTCAGGCGCGCTCCATCCACCGGCCCGGGGCCAAAGAGGATCGTGTGACAGTGCCATAAACCCCAGAGTATCGCGCGAGCGATTTAGCGGAAGGCGTCTTCGCCGGTCAGGGCGCGGCCGACCACGAGTGCGTGGACCTCATCGGTGCCCTCGTAGGTGCGGACCGATTCCAGGTTCATCATGTGGCGCATGATCGGATAGTCCGCCGTGACTCCGTTTCCGCCGAGGATCGAACGAACCGTCGAGACAATTCCGACGGCCTCGCGTACGTTGTTAAGTTTGCCGACCGAAACTTGGTCGTGAGTCAGTGTGCCCGCGTCCTTGAGTTTACCGATGTGGTGCGAGAGCAGGACTCCCTTTTCGAATTCGAGGAAGCAGTCAGCGAGCTTGGTCTGCGTGATTTGCGTCGCCGCGAGGGGCTTGCCGAAAAGAATGCGCTCTTTCGAAAACTTCACGGCGATGTCGATTGACGCTCGGGCAGCACCCATGACTCCCCAAATGATTCCGTAACGTGCCTCGTTGAGGCACGAGAACGGTGCGCCGAGCCCCTTGGCATTCGGAAGGCGCAATGCCTCGGGGATGCGAACGTCCTTGAGGTCGATGTCGCACTGAATCGATGCGCGCATCGACAACTTGTTGGAAATCGGCGTGGCCGTGTAGCCGGGCGTGTTGGTCGGAACAATAAATCCGCGAACACCGTCTTCGGTGTCGGCCCAGATGATGGCGTAGTCAGCGATGCTCGCAATGCCAATCCAACGCTTGGCACCGTTGATGACCCAGTGATCGCCGTCCTTGACGGCCTTCGTCAACATGTTCGACGGGTCGGACCCACCGTGGGGTTCCGAGAGGCCAAAGCAACCGGCCAACTCGCCGCGGGCTGATGCGGGAAGGTATTCCTGCTTCTGTTCCTCCGACCCGAACTTCGAGATGGCCGCCATCGCGAGCGAACTGAGAACCGAGATGTGTGTGCGCCACGAGGTGTCGACCGCTTCGAGTTCGTAGCACACGAGACCGTAGGAGACGGAGCTAGCGCCGGCACACCCGTAGCCCTCGATGTGCATTCCCAGCATTCCGAGCTGACCCATTTCGCCGATGAGTTCGGTGCGAAGGCGCTGAATTTCGAAGTCTTCGTCGATCTTCGGCTGAATTCGCTCGAGTGAGAACTTTCTCGCCTTGTCGCGCCAGGAGAGTTCCTCTGCGGTGAAAAGTGCATCGAACCCCATCACGGATTCTGTGGTGGAGAAATTCGACATTCTGGCTCCTTCGCGCCTCTCTAATACCTTCAATACTAGTGTTTTTTGTGAAGTGATGAGAGTGGACCTGAGGGGATTCGAACCCCTGACCCCCTGCATGCCATGCAGGTGCGCTACCAACTGCGCCACAGGCCCTTTCGGGCAACCTGTTCAGATTAGCCTACGGGCGAGTTTTCTCACAAATCGCCGGCGAGTGTTTCCTGCTCAGGCAGAACAATCGGAATCACCGGGCAGTCGTGCCAGAGTCGCTCGAGGCCATAAAACATGCGCTCCTCCTCGTGGAAGACGTGCGCGACGACGTCACCGAAATCGAGCAGGATCCAACGGCCGAGGTCCCGGCCTTCTCGTCGAAGTGTCTTGTTACCGTTCGCCAACATCTGGTCTTCGATTTCGTCGGCGATTGCTTGGACATTTCGCTCATTGCGCCCAGTGATCATGACAAACGCATCGACTATTCCGATGGGCCCGCTCACATCGAGAGCGACAATGTCCTCTCCTTGTTTGGCGTCCGCCGCGGAGGCGACGATGGCGACATGGTCGATGGCATTTACGGTTGCGGGCACTGTGTTCCTTTAGATGAGGTCTGTGAAAAAAGCGAGCCACACGAGTACCGCAACGGCTAGTCCGAGGAAGGTGGCGAATCCCGCCGTTATTCCTTGTCCGGTTGACGAAATCTTGCGACTTTCGGTGATGGGTGCGGCTCGACCGATGATCGAGAGAGCCTCGGTCGCACGTCGCGGGATTCCGAGTGATTCGAGCTGCGGACTGGCATCGATGGCGACGGGAGAGGACATCTTGCTGGGCACGCCGGCGACGACAATCGGGCCAGTGAGGATGATTTCACCGGTGTTGTCGATGGGTCCAGAGATTTCGCCGGTCGGAAACCGTTCGACGTGGAGCGTCGTGACAGCCGCATTGGGTTGCCCCACGGGGGACGATGGGGTA
>JBIIBI010000026.1:0-9024 GCA_044239485.1 Microbacteriaceae bacterium
GTGTTCCCCGGATTGCTCCTCGCCGGCGCGGTTCTCGCGGCCACCAGCGCGTACGTCGCCATTTCCCGTTACCTTCGCGTCTAATGGCTAAAGGCGGAGGTCGTGACGCGCTCATCAAGGCGAGCGTTGAAATCATCGCTGAAGAGGGGCTTCGAAACCTTACTTATCGGAATGTTGCTCAACGGGCTGGCGTTACGCACGGATTGGTTCGCCATCATTTTGGAACACGCGAAGCTTTGATCAAAATCGCCCTTGAATTCAGTGTGGCGCGTTCGATTCACGCTTCTGGACTTCAAAATCCAATCTCTGACATCGACGAATTCGCGATCGACTTGGCTGCGTCTATTACTCGCGATCCCGGCGAACAAGTTTTTCAATATGAGTTGATTCTGCAATCCACCCGGCAACTGGAATTGAAACCCCTCGTAGAGCGACTCCATGCGCAGTATCGCGGGGCTATTTTGGCCGAGTTGAAATTGCTGGGATTTGGCGAGGACACTCCACTGGCGAACCTAGTATTCGCGGCGCTGGATGGACTTGTTTTTCAACAGGTTGCTCTGGGCGACGCCCGTGTCACGGAGGATGCGCTTTCACGGCTGCGAGATATGTTGAGCGCTTATCGCGCGACGATCCGCAATGTGGAATAAACAAAGCGCGGGTATTGCGAACCACTGTCCGTTTGGATATGCTGTTGCTCAGAAAGTATCCATTTGGATAGTATCGGTACTCACATTCACAAAGGAGTGAACATGTCTACACAGAGTGGACTGAAGCGGAACTCTCTTTCTGCGTTCAGCGTTGTAATTCTTGTCTTGTCCGCCGCGAGCCCACTCATTGGGCTTACTGGCGCAGTTCCAGTAGCGAGCGCATTGGGTGGGGGCAACGCCACTCCTCTCGCTTATGTCATCGTGGGCGCAATCCTGCTGCTATTTGCAGTGGGATACGTTGCGATGTCAAAAAAGGTAACGAACGCAGGGGCGCTCTACGCTTACATCGGTCGTGGCCTCGGGCTTCGGTTTGGACTTGGCGGGGCATCCGTCGCAATTTGGTCCTACACAACAATTCAGGCGGCTATTTATGGTTTCTTCGGTGCAGTAGCCGGCGGACAAATTGCCGCGTGGACAGGCGCTGAAGTTCCGTGGTGGGTTTGCACGCTGGTCCTTATCGCAACCGTTCAAGTATTTGGTTGGCTCAATATCGACCTTGGTGTTCGAGTGCTCCTCGTACTTATGGCACTTGAATGGGGAATCATGATCATCCTCGCCATCGTGACCTTTGCAACGGGTGGTGCGGGGGAAGGTCTCGCTGCTGACCAGGTTTTCGATTTCAACGCAGTCCTGGCTGGCGGAGGATTTAGCATCGCAATTGTGTTTGCTTTTGCATCCATGTTTGGCTTCGAATCAAGCGCCCTTTATGGCGAAGAAGTTCGCGACGCTAAGCGGTCTGTTGCTCGAGCAACGTATGCATCCGTTTTGACGATTACGGGGTTCTTCCTCTTGACGTCGTGGTCCCTCATCGTGGGATACGGCCCGTCAAATGCGGTAAACGCCGCGGGGGCAGCGCTCGAGTCGGGGAATCCTGCTGCCTACGTCTTCGATTCGGCCGCCACTTACCTCGGGCCGTGGGCTCCTGACCTGATGAGCATTTTTGTCATCACGTCGATTTTTGCCTGTGCATTGGCGTTCCATAATGGAATCTCTCGTTACCTGTTCACCCTCGGCCGCGATCACGTTCTACCGGAAGCACTGGGACGAACGGCAACCAATGGGTCGCCTCGTGCGGCTTCGGTCACGCAGACGGTCAGCATCCTTGCCATCATCGTGCCGTTCGCCATCGCTGGTGCAGATCCGGTCGGAACCCTGTTCTTTTGGGGATCGGGTATTGCCGTAATTGGAATCCTGATGCTTTACATCGGAACATCTATCGCCGTGATTCGCTATTTTGCTCTCAACAAAGACAGTGAAACGTCCGTGTGGAGTCGAGTTATCGCGCCGTCGATTTCAGCCATCATTCTGGCGATTGCGCTGTGGCTCATCGTGAGCAACTTCGAGTTATTGACCGGTGGAACCCGCGAATTTGCACTGGTGCTCGCTTCGACTGCAATCATCGCGCTTGTCATCGGACTGGTGTTGTATAGCCTTCGCGTGAAGCACCTCAATCCAAATGCCGCGAAAGACCTCGCGCAGGAAATCAGCTAGTTCAAGAGGTCAGGTTCAGGGTCACTCCGGGAATAGTGAAAAACCACGAGTCATGCTCGCTACCTCATTGGCGGCATGAGCCTGGGGTGACCCTGTCTATACAAGGAGAAAACGATATGGCAATTCCTGCAGGGCTCAGTCCCAGTCCGTTTCAAGCACGCGTTCCTGAAATCGTCCGAGAGGAAGACTTCATAGATGTCAATGGGCGGGCCGTCACACTTTTTTTCTCGGACCCGGGGGACGAATACCGTGGGTTCCGCGAAACGGTTGGGCTAATTGATTTTTCCATGCTGTTCAAGTGGGAAGTTTCTGGCCCCGGCGCGCTCAACACGGTGAATAGCGTGTTTAGTAGAAATGTTCTGGGACTGAACCCGGGTCAGATTGCTTATGGCGTTGTTGTAACGAACGACGGAATGATGCTTGATGATTGCACGGTTTTGGTTTATTCGGAGGATCGGGTTCGACTTACGGGAGGGCATCCCGAAATTGAAAATTTCTTGAGAGCAGCGCTGACTGCGGGACAAAATCTAGTCGAATTGCGTGACACTATTGCAACGCTTTCGGTTCAAGGCCCAAACAGCCGGAAATTGCTTCAATCGATTTCTTCCTCGGACTGGTCGGACGAGAACTTCCCGTACTACACATTCCAACTCGGAATGGATGTGGCAGGAATTCCAGCCCACGTCAATCGAATGGGTTTTACAGCCGAATTGGGCTTTGAGGTGATGGTCGAGGTGGATCGCGCGCTCGAACTCTGGGACGCATTGATTGGAGCTGGAGGTGAACTCGGTGTCACGCCGTGTGGTGCGGCGGCTCTCATGATGGTGCGTGTGGAAGCAGGCATGATTATGTCCGGACTCGAATATGATTCCACAGTTTCGCCGTTCGAATGTCGGATGGGTTGGTCCATCGATCTCGAGAAAGGCGATTTCCTCGGGAGAGATGCATTAACGCGACTCAAAGGAAACCACCAAAGTACTATCGTGAGCATCGTTGTTGATGCACCGGCTGATGGCCTGGATGAATGTGTACTTCTGTCGGAAAACGAACCGGTCGGGCATGTCACGATGGCCATAGAGTCACCGCACCTTGACGGTCAGACGCTCGCTCTTGCGCGCGTGAGCAGGGCCAATTCCGGGGATGGCATCGTTTTGCAAGTCCAGTCACCTGGCGGCACGGTTCTCGCCCGCGTCGTGACCACACCTGTTTACGATCCCGAACGGCTGAAGGTGCGCGGCTAGTGAATTTCATTCTCACCGTCCAGTGCTTTGACCAGCAAGGGATAGTGCGTGCGGTTTCGACAGCAATTTCAGGCGCTGGAGGGAACATCGTCGAGTCGGCTCAATTTGTCGATCAACCAACCAGACTTTTTTCACTTCGAATGAACGTCGATGTTGAGGAGCGTCGTGCCGACAACATGCATAGCGAACTTCGAGAAGAATTGGCGCGTTTTGACCCGATCATTTCGTTCCGCCCGAAGAACTCCCGCCGTCGCATTCTGGTGATGGCCAGCCTGGCCGATCATTGCTTGTTGGACTTGAACTACCACTGGCAGTTGGGTGAACTCCCTCTTGACATTGTTGGTGTCGTCTCAAACCACAATGACTTGAGGGGATTTGTGGAAGGGGCGGGACTACCGTTCCATCTGTTGCCAATGACGATGGAGACCAAACCGAAACAAGAGCTCGCGCTCAGACAGTTAGTCACATCGACCCAAGCGGATTTTGTTGTCCTTGCTCGCTACATGCAGATATTAAGCAATGAATTGTGTCGCGATTTTTCCGGTCGAATCATTAACATTCATCATTCATTTCTTCCCGGGTTCAAGGGTGCGCGTCCTTACCGCCAGGCATTTCAACGAGGAGTGAAGATCATCGGCGCGACCGCTCACTTTGTGACACCAGATTTAGATGAGGGCCCAATCATTGATCAAGACGTCGCTCGGGTTTCGCATGCAGCGCAGGAGTCCGAGCTAATCACAATAGGGCGAGACGTGGAGCGTCGCGTACTGACCCGAGCAGTTCGGCTTCTAGCGGAAGACCGCGTGATGCTTGTTGGCAATAGAACCGTTGTATTCGACTACTAGTTAGGAGCTCCCGATGTCACTTTTTGCACCCGAGCATGATCACATGCCCTTCCGCGACGACGCATATCGTTCGAATCCTTACCCGGCGTATGACGAAATCCGCGACAAGGGTGATGTTTACTTGCACCCGATGGGCATCTATGTGGTGACAAAACACGCGCACATTTCGACTCTGTTACGCGACCGGCGTCTTAGCGTGTTCCAAATTGATTTCGGGCCGGCAGCGCCGCTTCACGACTCAATGCTGGGGCAAGATCCACCCGACCACACCCGACTTCGGCGCGCGACAATGGATTGGTTTGTCCCAGATTCCGTTGAAAAGTGGAAAGAGTTCACTCGTTCACGGATTCGCGAGATATTGGTTTCCGCCGAGACTCGTGGGTCGATTGATGCCGTCACAGAACTGGCCTATCCTCTGACTCATTCTGTAATGTGCCATATTCTTGACGTCCCATTCGATGGCTCATTTGATGTAAGGGACAAAACCTTTGATTTCGGGCTCAGCCTTGGCCCTGGCGCTAATGACGCCGATCTCGTGGCTACCGAGAATTCCGTAATATGGTTCGACGGTTATATTCGTGGATTGATTGCCGACAAACGCGCAAATCCTGGGAATGGGATGCTCGACTCGCTTATTTCTCACGCGGATTCGGGCAACATGACGGAAGCCGAAGTCATCGCAACAACCTTCCTCTTTTTCGCCGTTGGCCACCTTGACGTGAGCTACCTCATTGAAAACGGGTTACGCCTTATGGCAGGTGATGCCGGGTTGCGGGACGATTATCGGGACAACATAGAAAATCGTCCCAATGTCATCAACGAGATTCTGCGCTTTGACACCCCGGAACAGTTTGTCACGCGCCAAACGACGGAACCAGTTGTGGTTGGGGACGCAGTTATACCTGCCGGCGAATTGGTTATGTTGATGATTGGTGCGGCAAACAAAGACCCAGAAGTGTTTGCCGATCCTCACACCTTCAACTTCCGGCGGCCCGCAACTGGGAAAGGCCATTTTGCATTCGGCGGCGGAATGCACGGCTGCCCCGGCCAGATACTTGCAAGGGCAGTCGCTGACCTTGTATTCATCGAATTCGTGACCCGCTATCCCAACTTTCGATTGGACGGCGAACCCGAATGGGGCCACACCGAGTTCATCCGAGCACTTCACAAGTTGCCGATGGCTCTTTCGTAGATTCATACGTACCGGAACTCCCATCGGTAGACTGGAGGGCTTGGACTCACCAGATGACCGGAAAGGGGGTGCGCCATGCCAAAGGAACTCGGCGAAAAAGTCGTTGCGACGAACCGCAAGGCGCGCCACGATTACCACATAGAGGACACGTTCGAGTGTGGCCTCGCACTGGTCGGTACCGAAGTCAAGGCGTTGCGGTTGGGCAAGGCGTCACTCGTTGACGGTTGGGCCCAGATTGTCGACGGCGAAATGTGGATGGAGTCCGTTCACATCCCCGAGTACACGCAGGGCACGTGGACCAACCACGCAACCCGCCGCAAGCGCAAGTTGTTGCTGCACCGCGCCGAGATCATCAAGATTTCGCATCGCATTCACGACGGCGGGTACACGCTCGTTCCGCTGAAGATTTATTTCAAGGACGGCCGAGCCAAGGTCGAACTCGCCATCGCCAAGGGTAAAAAGGATTACGACAAGCGCCACACTCTGCGTGAAAAGGAAGACAAGCGAGAGGCCGAGCGCGCGATGAAGTCGAAACGTCTGCGCGGGGAATAACGCACGTCAGAACTGCGTTCTATACTCGTGTAGCACCCGAAAGGGTTTTGACAACTCAACAGTGTGGAATGTGACTCGCCTCCCATCATGGGGATGATCGGTTTCGACAGTGCGTCTAAGCCGGAAAGAAGCGGGTCGAGGATGCAGGGTTATCTCGTAAACGCCCCTTGCAAACCAATAGGTGCCAACGCAAAGCGCACCGACTTCGCTCTCGCTGCCTAATAAGCCGCCATCGAAGTCCGTCAGACCGAGTTCCGCCTTCGGCTCGGATTCTGGCGCCATTTAGAAGGCTTGCTACGAACTTGTGTGTCAGGGGTTCGCGGGACATTAACTGATACTGGGCTCGTCGACTTAGGTGTTAGTGACAAATGTCGGGGCCGAGCAAAACGTCTTCACTGACTACACCCGTAGAAGTTTCCGACTGTTCGTATTGGACGGGGGTTCAATTCCCCCCATCTCCACCATCAGGTGGGCCATGTTCCACACAACCTTTTCACCGACAGAACGGAATACCATGTCTTTTGGCGCAGCAATCGGAAGTTTTTTCTCGAAGTACGCCACGTTCAGCGGACGTGCGCGACGCAGTGAATTTTGGTACGCGGTCTTGTTCACAACTCTCGTGAGCATCGCGATTGGAATAGTTTGGCCGGGGACTACGGTCGTTGTCGACGGAATGTCGTTCCAGCAATCCTCCCTGCTGTCGAATCTTTGGCAGCTCGCCATTTTCGTACCGTCGCTGGCGCTCACGTGGCGCCGTTTGCACGATGTCGGTCGCAAAGGCACGTATTACCTCTTTATCCTCATTCCGATCGTGGGATGGATTATGTTGTTCATTCAACTTGTGAAGGACAGCGAACCCGGGGCGAACGCGTTCGGCGAACCCGTCAAGTAACTAAGGTCTTCTCGTGTGCCCCTGGCGAACGTCGGGGGCATACGTCATTAGAGGGTGCGCGCGAACGCCTTTAGTGCAGAGCGGAACGCCACGGTTCCGATTGCGCGAACGAACGGCGCGGTCCACCAGAAGAAGGCCTGGGGTTTGAGGTGAATATCCTCGAACCAGTCGAGTCGCGTGGTCGAATCGCCCAGCGCCCTGAGCGTGAAGCCCGCGGTGCCTCCCAGCACAAGACCGGTTTTGGTGACCATGCATGACGCTTCACCGCGTTTCGGTGGATGCGACTCGGACACTGTCATCGGGTCGTCTAATCGGAGTGGCCCGAGATGGGTGAGCCCGACAAATTCGGTTCCTACCCCCGTCGTCTGCCTGGTTACGGTTACCACGGTGTTGGGAATCCACGCGGAGTGTGAACCCCAGTCGGTGAGTCGTTCCCACACGTGCGTGATGTCGTGAGGCAAGTCCAATCGAATATCAATTCGAGTCATGATGTACCTAATCTAGGTCCCGGCGGGTCATCCTGTTACTATGGCGTCATGGCTACGACAAACAATCCACTGGACCCTGCGCTGTTTGAACAGGCGAAAAAGAGCCTCAAGAAAAAGCGCGACGCAAAAGAATTCCTGATCGTGACGATTGCTGTCAACGCGATTCTCGTCGGCATCTGGTGGTTCACCACGCCAACCGGCTACTTCTGGCCCATGTGGGTGATATTCGGAATGGGCATCGGGGTCATGTTCGCGTACCTCGATGCTTACACCGTTCTCGGGGCGAAGCCGATTTCAGACGCCGATATTCGCGCTGAGGCCGAGAAAATACGGAAGCGTCCTTAGGCTTCGGCCGCGGAGGCATTGAGCGTCAGTGATGACGTGAAATGGGATTCGAAAATGCGACTTAACTTCGCCAGCGACATGTTCGAGTGGCGCGGTCCGTCTCCGTATTACTTTGTTCGTGTCCCTGACGAGGATGCAGCGCGAATCGCAGAGGTCGCATCGATGGTCACGTACGGTTGGGGTGTGATCCCGGTGACGGTAACAATCGGCTCGTCGACGGTGACGACCTCGTTGTTCCCGAAGGACGGCGGATATTTGGTGCCCATCAAAAACGCGGTCAGGCTCCCCGAAAAAATTTACGTGGGCGACGCAGTTGACGTGACACTAACTATTGCGGTCTAGCGGCTGTTCTCGCCGAGGCGGGTCTGTCAGACTGAGGCCGTGACCTCTCAAAATATTCCATTTCGCGATGCACTCTCGTATTGGTGGAAACTTGGTCTCACCAGTTTCGGCGGTCCGGCCGGTCAAATCTCGATGCTGCACGACGAGGTCGTCATCAAACGGCGATGGATTTCCGAGAAACGTTTTCTACACGCACTCAATTACTGCATGGTCCTTCCCGGACCCGAGGCCCAGCAACTCGTCACCTACATCGGGTGGCTCATGCACGGGGTGCGAGGTGGACTCATCGCCGGCACACTGTTCGTCTTGCCATCACTGGTCATTCTCATTGCCCTGACGTGGCTGTACCTCGCGTTCGGGGAGACGGCGATTGTGATGGGAATTTTTGCGTCCATCAAACCTGTTGTCGTTGCAATCATTGCCCAGGCGGTGTACCGAATTGGGTCACGATCACTGGGGCATCCCGTCCTGTGGGTAATCGCCGGAATCTCGACAATTGCCATGCTGGTATCGGGTGCACTGTTTCCGCTCATCCTCGCGGTAGCCATTGTGGTGGGACTTGTCGGTTCGCGCGTCGCGCCCCTCGTTTTTCAGGGTGGAGGCGGACACGTGGCTACCACAAACACCGGCGGGCAAGCCATCATCGATGACGAAACGACAACGCCTCCGCATGCTCGAATCACGAGATGGCGTCTGTTTCGGACTGTGGCCACAACGCTCGTTGCGTGGCTTTTGCCCGTTGGCGCATTGTGGCTGAGTCTCGGCCCAGACAGTTCACTCGTCGAGATGGCCCTGTTCTTCTCGGGAGCCGCTCTTCTCACCTTCGGGGGCGCTTATGCGGTCCTTCCCTACGTTTTCCACGGTGCGGTGAGCGCTGGCTGGGCAACACCGACGCAAATGGTTGACGGTCTCGCGCTCGGTGAGACAAC
>JBIIBI010000025.1:0-9535 GCA_044239485.1 Microbacteriaceae bacterium
GATCTGGATCTGCGACAGGTCGATGTGACGCTGACGCGCGAGGTCTTCGAGACGACCGGGCGTGGCGATGACGATGTCAACACCGCGACGGAGGCTCATGACCTGCGAACCCTGTGGGACTCCACCAACAATCGTCGTGGTGAAGAGGCCAACCGACTTTGCGATGGGCATCACGGTGCGGTTGATCTGCATCGCGAGTTCGCGAGTCGGAGCGAGGATGAGCGCGCGAGGCGAACGACCCTGGCTGCGCTTTTTTCCGCCACCGTTCGCCATCAAGAGTTCGACGATCGGTGCGGCAAAGGCGATGGTCTTGCCCGAGCCGGTCCGACCGCGTCCGAGAACGTCACGACCAGCGAGAACGTCAGGGATAGTTGCGGCCTGGATGGGGAACGGTGCGGTTGCACCGAGTTCCAGGAGGGCGGATTCGATGTTGCGACCCAATCCAAGGTCGCCGAACGTCACACCATCGACGTCATCGGCCGTTGTGGCCATCGCCTGAAGACGCTCGAGTACGACGTCTTCGCCGGGCTCGTAGAACGCCTTCTCGTCACGCGAAGGATAGAGATCCGAGTCGCGGCGGGCTGGGCGGTCGTCGCGGGCTGGGCGGTCGTCACGCGAGAAGCGATCGTTTCGTGGGCCGCGGTCATCGCGTGCCGGACGACGGTCGTCGCGTGCCGGACGGTCATCACGAGCGGGACGGAACGGGCGATCGGAGCGATCCGTGCGCGGTGCACGGTCGTCGCGCACCGGGCGTGATCCACCTGCAAAGCGGTCGTCACGCGCCGGACGATCGTCGCGAACCGGACGGTCATCGCGGGCGGGACGTACGTCACGTCTCTCATCCCGTGTCGAACGAACGGGACGGTCGAACTTGCTCTTGGCGTCAACATGGCGGCCTTCGCGAACGGGGCGACCATCACGGAATGCGTATTCGTTCCGAGGAGCGCGGTCGGCCCGATCTGCGCGGGGAGCCCGGTCATCACGAGCGGGTCGTGCACCGCGATCGTCACGTGCCGGACGGTCATCGCGCGCGGGGCGCGATCCACCGGCGTAGCGGTCATCACGTGCCGGACGGTCGTTGCGGACTGGTCGGTCGTCGCGAGCGCCACGCGCCGGACGGCTTGCGCCTGCTGGACCATCGGGACGGCCGAAACGGCTCTTTTTCTTCGCCGCGGCGTCGCGCGGGACGAAGTTCTTTCCGCGGCGTTCCGCGGGTGGGGTGTTGCTGGGCATCAGAATGCTTTCTGGCTTGTAAATACCCATGGCGGCACACAGCAGTGCCGCACGAAACCGAGCTATCAGTGACCGGGTTCGATTCACGAGTGGGGACCATTGCCAACAGGATGTTGTCAACCCGACTCGGAACCTATACAAACCACACAAATTTGCAGAATAACTTCTGCCTGTCCTGAGCCGACTGGACAACCCTAACAGGTAAACCCGAGATTGCATAGGGACCGATAGTAGAGACTATGTTTACTCAGAAAATCGCTGGCTCGCCGTCTTCGCCAACGATCGGTGACGCGTGGGTTATTTGCAGGTGCAACGGTCGGCGGGCTTGACGTCCGCGAGCGCCTGCTCGATGTGCTGTCCGCAGCCGTCCCACGTGGGTTTGCCGCAGTTGTTACACGTGACTTTTTGGCACATGGTGTCTCCTTATTGTTGGGGGGAAAGTGAAACGGAGCTCGATCGATCGATCGAATCCGTCCCCGCACGCCAGGTCAGGTATCCACCATCGAGGTTGGATGCCGTTATTCCGTGGGCGCGAAGTATTTGAGTTGCGGTGTGCCCGCGCTGGCCGACTTTGCAGTGCACGATGACGTCGGTTGCAGAAATCTCATTGAGCCGGTCGCGCAGTTCGTCGACCGGGATGAGCAGTGCGCCAGGGATGTCGCCGGCGTGATTTTCGTCTGCCGTCCTGACATCAATCACGACAGCACCCGCCGCTCGGCGTTCCTCGAGCTCGTGCCACTGAACCGTCGGGGTGCGGCCGTCCATGATGTTGTCACCGACGTAGCCCGCCTGGTTGATGGCATCCTTGGCCGACCCGAACTGGGGTGCGTAGGCGAGTTCGAGGTTCATCAAATCTGACACCGTAAGCCCGCCATAGATTGCGGTGGCGATGACGTCGATTCGCTTATCCACGCCGTCTTTGCCAACCGCCTGAGCGCCCAGAATTTTTCCGGTGTCGGGGGCAAAGACCACTTTGAGCGACATCGATTCTGCGCCGGGGTAGTACCCGGCGTGCGAACTCGGGTGCAGATGCATCACTCGGTGAGCGATGCCGGCGCGCAGGGCGGCTTTCTCACTCAATCCCGTTATTGCTGCAGCCATTCCGAACGCCCCGATGATTCCGGTGGTCACTGACGGACGAGCACGCACGTCGAGTCCCGCGACGACATCGGCGACGAGTCGACCGTGTCGGTTCGCAAGGTTGGCGAGCCACACCATCTGGTCGTCTCCCGTCGTCGCCGATTCCTTTTCGGCGGCATCACCAACGGCGTAAATGTTGGGATCACTCGTGCGTTGCTGGTCGTCTACCCAGATTCCGCCAGCAGCGCCGATGCGCAGTCCCGCCTCGACGGCCAACGCGTGGTCGGGGGTCACTCCGACGGACGAAATCACGACGTCCGCGGTGAATGATGTTCCGTCGGAAAGGCGGACGGCGTATTCCGTGATCTCGGCCACCGTCGCGCTGACCACTATGGTCACGCCGTTCGCCTCGAGGTGACGATGGAAGGGCTCGATCATTTCGGGGTCGAGGGGCGCGATGATGGTCGGCCCGGCCTGCACGATTGTCACCGAATGCCCACGATGGCGCAGGTTTTCCGCGACTTCGATTCCGATAAAGCCAGCTCCGAGGATGACGACGTATTTGGGTGCACCCGCCACGGCCGCGATGATTCGGTCTGCGTCCGGGACGTTGCGCAGCGTCAGTGAACGATCCCATCCAGGAACAGTGAGTTTCCGGGGGGCCGCACCTGGCGACAGGATGAGCGAATCGTACGAATCTGTGTAGGTCTCATCGGTTTCGGAATTGTGGACGGTCACGGTTCGCGCCGCTCGATCAATGGCCAGCACCCGCGAGTTGACCCGAACGTCGAGGTTAAACCGCGCCGCGAGGCTTTCGGGGGTCTGCAACAGCAGGCTTTCCCTCTTTCCGATGACACCGCCGATGAAATAGGGCAATCCGCAGTTCGCGAACGAAACATCCGGGCCAGCCTCGTAAACCGTGATGTCGGCGGTTTCGTCCAGTCGGCGAAGTCGCGTGGCGGCCGACATTCCCCCGGCGACGCCTCCGATAATGATCGTCTTCACGGTATTGCCCTATGCCAGCGACATGAACGCTTTTTCAAGCGCCATGCGACTTTCGCTGTCGTGCGGTTCGGTGGCGCAGTTCGCCATACCCGTCGCGATGATGGTGAACCCGGCGCGACTAAGAGCGGTGCTCGCCGCGGAGAGCTGGTGAAGGATATCGGTGCAGTCGCGACCTTCGTCAATCATTCGAACAATTCCACCAATTTGGCCTTGAACACGAGCGAGCCGATCGCGCGCGGTCTTCAGTTCGGCTGGTTCGATAATCATGTCGCTCCTTGGAGTTGCGGTGAATTCAATTCTAGCATACCCTAGGGGGTATCGAAAGGATTTTCCCATGAAACGAATTGCAACCACCATCGCGGCAATAGTCGCTGCCATCGGGATTACGTTTGGCGTCACCGCTTGTGCCCCCGAGAATGTAGACATGAGTTCCGTCGCCGCCGTCATCGACGTCCGCACACCGGAAGAGTTTGCCACCGGTCATCTCGACGGTGCGGTCAATATCGACTGGCAGGGAGCGACATTTTTTGACGAGATTGCGCAGTTCGATCCCACCGGCACCTACATCATTTATTGCCGCTCGGGCAACCGAGCCGGTCAGGCCATCGACGCGCTGACGGACAGGGGATACGTGAACCTCACGAACGCCGGCGGTGTGAACGACGCCGCGGCGGTCACCGGTCTGCCCATCGTCCAATAACGAGGGTCCCTCGAACCTGCGTTTCTCGCGCGGGCGCTTGTAGTCTGTGACCATGAGCACACAACAGAACAACACCGAAGCCAGCAACATCAAGGGCATACGCCGTATCGCTGTGTGGACGGTCGTCGTCGCCCTCGTCATCACCGCACTGATTGGTATCTACACCATCGTGTCGGGCGAACTCGGCGAAACCCAGGGCAAGGTCATGCTCACGACGCTTGCTGTCGCGGCCTTTTCGGTCCTCGCCCTGTGTCACCTCGCCATCGTTGAACGAGATGTCAAGGCTGTCGGCTGGATCGGAATCGGAACGAGCGCACTTGCGCTGATCACCGCCGCAATTCTGATTTGGTGGGATTTCGGGGACTACATGTACCAACAAGATGGCATCTACGGAAACATCATGAAGACATTCGCCATCACGGGGCTCGTTGCACTGTCTTTGGCCCACTCGAATCTGATGCTTCTTTTGCAAACCGCACCCGTGCGTTGGATTCGATCGTCGCTTTCGGTTGCCCTGATTCTCATTGCTATCGTTCCGACGCTGATCATCCCCATCATCCTGACCGACGGGATGTTCCCGCCGCAATCGTTCCAAGATGTCTATTGGCGATTCTTTGCCGTGATCCTGATTCTCGATGCACTGTGCACCATCGCTTTGCCGGTTGCGACGCTCATCGTTCGCGGCCAGGGCAAGAACGACAAACCGGATACGACAATCGTCGCTTCGTCGTCGAAATCGGTGACAGTCACACTGACGGGTGCCGCGGCGACTTGGGTCAACGCACAGGCCGCCGAGTCATCCCGAACGACCGACCAGGTCGTCACCTCGTTGATCGCTGCCGCGCGAAAGAAGTAACGTGAGCGGGTCGTCTCAAGGTTTCGCCGTCGTCGTCGACGACGAACCTCTGATTTGCAGCATCATCGCCGAGATTCTCGAAGCCGAGGGGTGGGTTGTCACCCAAACCGGAGACGCTCTGTCGGCGATCACTGCCGTCAAATCAACGTCCGCGTCGCTCGTCATCGCCGACATCGACCTCGGGATGGGGCCAACGGGCATCGATGTCGTCCAGCGTGCCCGTGCTGAGAATCCGTCGATCGGTGTGGTGTTCATCACAAACCTTGCTGATCCTCGAATCACGGGCAAAGGATGGGACACGATTCCTCGCGACGCCTCGTACATCATCAAGACCGACATCAGTTCGACTTCGGCGTTACGTGCCGCTGTCACCGAAGCTCTGGATGCCCGAACAGCTAGTACCAGGCCGATAGCGGTCGAGACTGCGACGCAATCGTTGTCGAACACTCAGATTGGCGTTCTCAAATTGGTTTCGGAAGGCCTGACGAACGATGAAATTGCAACCGCCCGCGCAACCTCGGTTCGTGCCGTTGAGCGATTGCTGTCCCGCATGATGGTCGCGGCAAACATCGCGCCCGGCCCCAGTGCACGCGTCCAACTCGCCCGACTTTATTGGGACGAGCTCAATGGTCGATAGCCGCGGAGCGCACGAAAACGTCCTTCGACCCCGCGACTTCGTCGATATCCTCGGCACAGGTTGGCCATTCCGCACGGTCGTTATCGTCTTTTACGCCGCGGTCACCATGTTGCCCACGACGGCGTCCGAATTGGGGCGTCTCACCGTTCAATCGCTTCCCGTCGCCCTCGGGGTTGCAGCGTTCTCAGTGTCCGTGGCGACGGGCCTCGTGTTTATCGTCCGCTTGATTCTTCCCGCCAAATGGCGTCAATCAATCCCCATCGTGTCCGGTGCACTCGTCATTGCCGGAGCCCTGCGAGGAATACTCGTGTCGACCGTCATGGATTCGACCGATCTAGAAGTGACATCCCACCTCCCGTCACGCCTGTTCCTCGGTGCGCTCAGCCTTCCGCCCGTGATGGCTGTTGTTTCTCTTGTCGTGAGTCGGATTGTGATTGCGCGCGAGAAAGCGATTTCAACGCGCAACCAAATTTCAGCGACGGAACGCAAGCGCGACCGCATTCTGGCTGAGATTGAGACCAGCGACAATCGATTGCGTGACGAGGTGGATGAAACGCTGCGTCCAGCGATTTCTGCTCTCGTAGACGTCATTCAGAGTGGACGAGGTGCTCGTTCAGAAATGGCCGCCCGAGTTGATGCCTTCGCCACCGATGTGGTGCGTCCACTCAGTCACACGCTGGCGACAACGGGATCGGCACTCGCGGAAAAATCTAGTCGTGGGCTGCGGGAGGTCACCGATCCCTCCCGCCCAAGAATCCGCGAACAAATCAACGCAACCTTTTCCGGCCTCGGCGTTTTTCTGGGTTCGGGTACCGTACTCTTGGACTTGTATCCGACTGCTAACGCCTTTCTTGCCGCGTTGATTTCCGGATTGTGTGTTTTTGGAATGGTTCGCCTCCTCGGTGTGATTGTCGGAAATCGACAGTCTGGCTTTCTCGTCAGTGGGATCATCATTGCTGGCGTACATTTGGTCGCCTGGATCCCACCCCATCTCATCAACCAATACCTGGTCTTCCCCGCTGAAATTGAATTTCAGCCGTGGATCGTGAGCAGCATCGCTATGCCGGTGTTGGGTCTGCTGTACCAACTGATTATCCTTGGTACGTACTCGAGTCGGACTGAACTAGCCCGCCTCGACGGAGCGCGCGTCGACATGTTGATTCAGTTGTCCGAAGCCCGTCGGCGCTCATGGTTGCGACAACGACATCTAACGCACACACTCCATTCAACCGTTCAGTCCCGAGTCCATGCCCAGGCTCGGCTTCTTCGATCCGGCAAGGGGAAGCTCTCGACGGTAGAGCGGGACCAAGCAATCGGGGTTGTGATGTCGGCACTGGACGTCTTGATGACGGAACCAATCGAGTCCGTCGACCCCGTAGTGGCAATCCGCGACCTCGTCGATTTCTGGGCGGGCATGTGCACCATCACTCTCGATGTCGGCCCAGAGGTGTGGGCGGCCACCTCCGCCGATCGCGAGGCCGCAGAAGCGTTGCACATCGTGGCGCTCGAGATGATCTCGAACGCAATTCGGCACGGTCACGCCACCGAGATTGCCATCACAATGATGCGATCGACCCCCGAGACCGTGACCGTGACCGCGGTCAACAATGGGACCCGCGTATCCGCCAGCCATCGGGCCGGGTTGGGCGTGGCGCTCTACGACGAGTTGGCGGCGCACTGGTCGCTCACCAATGGCGATCGAGTCACCGTAACGGCGGTCATAGCGTCCCGTGCAACAAGCCCCGAGCTTCACTCGATTTAGACTGTTGGCACGACAGGAAGAAATCCATGACAACCGTTGAATTCGACAAAAGCGCTTTCGAAGCGGCAATCGTCGCGGAAGACTCGTTCGTGCTTGTCGACTTTTGGGCGGAGTGGTGCGGCCCGTGCAGGCAGTTCGCACCGATCTTTGAACGAGTCAGCGCCAAGCACCCTGACATCACCTTTGCAAAGGTCGACACTGACAAAGAACAAGAGTTATCCGCGATGGCTGGTATCAAGTCCATCCCGACGCTCATGATGTTCCGCGACGGAATCTTGCTGTTCAACCAAGCCGGCGCTGCGCCGGAATCGGCACTCGAAGACATCATTGCGCAAGCGCGCAAACTCGACATGGACGCGATTCGCGCCGAACTTGCGGCAACCGCTAGGTCAGCGGAGCCCGGCCCCGGAACAAACGCCTGACCTTTGCCTTGATGGTGGTAGCGGGTTTCTCGTTGTATACACCCGCGAATTCCTGACCGGACATCTTCTGGATTTCGACCATGATTGCGTCCGTTGCCTCGCGTCTCGCTTTGCCGCTTGACGCCTCACCGAAACTCGAGAGGTCCATCGGTTGGCCGTATTCGATGCGTAACTTTGCGAGACGTATTCCCTTGGTGCCCACCGGTTGAATCTTGTCGGTGCCGGTCAATGCAACCGGAACGACCGGGACGTTGGCGGTCAGGGCGAGCCACGCGACCCCCGTCTTTCCTCTGTACAAGCGCCCGTCGAGCGAACGTGTGCCCTCCGGATACATCGCGAATGATTCCCCGTCGACGAGTCGCGCAAGGCCGGAATCCAGGGCATCCTGGGCCGCCGAGGCGGAACGACGATTTACCGGAATTGCGTCGATTGACTCAAAGAATTTCTTGGAAAGCCAACCTTTGAACCCTTTGCCCGTGAAATACTCCGCTTTCGCCAAGAAAGACACCGGTCGCCGAGACAAGAGCGTGATGATGACGGAATCGAAAAAGGACAGGTGGTTGCTCGCGAGGATCACGCCACCCTTTGCGGGCATGTTTCCCCGCCCGATGATCTTTGCGGCGAACAGGACGCGAATGATCGGCGGGAACAGCACGCGCGTGATGAATTTGATCATGCCCGTGACTGTCGTGGGGACTTGGGGAGCAGTTGGGCGGGGACACCGACAGCGGTTCGGTTCGCTGGGACGTCCTTGAGCACGACGGCACCGGCGCCAATCAGCGCGTTGTCGCCGACGGTGATTGGGCCCAGAATGATTGCGCCCGCGCCGATTGCAACGCCGCTTCCCACCGCAGGATGGCGGCGCCCGTTCTTTACATCTCCCTGACCGCCGAGCGTGACGCCGTGATAAAAGGTGCAATCGTCACCGACGATTGCGGTCTCGCCGATGACGACACCCGCTCCGTGGTCGATGAACAAGCGATTGCCAATCGTGGCACCGGGGTGAATCTCGATGAGGGTCCACCACCGCACGATCTGCGAGATGAACCGAGCGACGAACTTCCATCCCCAACCCCACAGCATGTGTGTCAATCGGTACCACCAGACGGCGTGCAGTCCGGACAGCACCCAAAAAGCTTCGGTGCGCGTGCGCGTTGCCGGGTCACGATCCAACGCCATCGCGAGGTCCTCGCGAATTCGTTGGAGGGGGGTCACCTAGTCGAGAATACCCTCAAACAGCACGGTCGACAGATATCTCTCTCCGTAGGAGGCGAGGATGACAACGATGGTCTTGCCCTTGTTCTCGGGTCGCTTGGCCAGTTCGAGAGCCGCCCAGGCGGTTGCCCCCGACGAGATTCCCGCCATGATCCCCTCTTCACGAGCGAGGCGGCGAGCGGTGTCGACCGAATCGGTGATCGACACGTCGATGACCTCGTCGTACACGTCGCGGTCGAGAACATCGGGAACGAAGTTCGCGCCGATTCCCTGAATCTTGTGGGGACCCGGTGCGCCGCCGTTGAGGATCGGTGAATCGATCGGCTCAACCGCCACAACACGAACGCTCGGCTTCTTTTCCTTGAGAACCTGCCCGGTTCCCGTGATGGTTCCGCCCGTCCCCACACCGGCCACGAAGATGTCAACGGCACCGTCGGTATCATTCCAAATCTCGACAGCAGTCGTCTTTCGGTGAATCTCGGGATTGGCTTCATTTTCAAACTGACGAGCAAGAACCGCGCCCGGACGCTCCGCGGCGATTTCCTCGGCGCGCGAGACCGCGCCTTTCATTCCCTCGGGAGCGGACGTCAAAACGAGTTCCGCACCGAATCCCCGAAGCAGCGCA
>JBIIBI010000030.1:0-8405 GCA_044239485.1 Microbacteriaceae bacterium
ATCCCGCCACCAACCACAACAACCGCGGCTTTCCGAGGTAACGACACTGAATCCGTCTGCGCGAACATAGCCCCACTCAGCGAGCGGTCTGCCAGGCGGTCCATGCTTCATTTTAACCACGAGCCCGTGCTGTGTCCCAGCAATCCCCGCGCGAGCAAGATTGTCATAGCCAAATCTTGGGGTTAACGCGCGCCTCAAATGCTAATATCGTTGGAATTTATCGTAAGGATTTAGCCATGGTGAAACGAATTGCGCTCGTGGTCGCTGGTTCAGACTGGTCAGTCGTCCCCTCGGTTAATCCATGGATTGGAATCGAAACGATGATCACGCGCGAAAAACCGGGTGGGAGCGCGGAGACCTTCGGACAGTCCCAAGCAGTAACAATCGAGGAAGCGATTGAAATTTTCACCATCAACGCCGCTCGTCAAGAAGGCATGGCAGATCGAGTTGGTCGTATCGCTGTCGGAATGCTCGCGGACATCATCGTTGTGGACCGAAATCCCTTTGAGGTTTCCCCATACGAAATTCATCAGGTGGTCGTTGAACAAACGATCATTAATGGCGAGGTCGTCTTCAACAGGAGTAACCAGACTTCTCACTCGAGCACGACCACCTCGTAAACTTCCTCGGGGAGGAATCATGACGTCAATCAACGCAGGGATTGACGGAGTTTTTCTCCGCCGCGCGACACCAGACGACGCGTCCCAAGTCCAAGCGATTCTCAATTCTGAGGTTTCTGCCATCGATCCCACACACGGCAGTTTTGGCATCGACATCGCAAAGCAAATCATTGAGAGCCCTGGCGATCCGTCCCCCACGTGGTTGTTTTCCGAACGAGATGGCGCGGAACCTTTTGGTTTTGGCAACCTGCATCCCGACCTAACCGCGCGGGAGCTCAATCCGGTGATTTCCGTTCGCGCGGCAGATTCTCGTTTTCCGGTTCTTATCGACTGGTTTCTCACCGAGGCGAACCGCGACTATCCCGGCTTCGACATTCACATGGAGGTTCACGCCAACCACCACGACAATTTGTCCCACCTGGCCGATCGGGGATTCACGCCGATACGTTACTACCACCGCCTCCGCGCATCGGTCGAACCGAATCATCAGCAACCAACAATGTCGGACGGGGTTGAACTGCGAGTGGTTGATCTCTCAAACGTCGACGATCTGAAGGACTGGCACTCGGTTCATCAAAATTCTTTTGCCGAGCACTTTGGCTTTGTTCCCCGCGATTTCGACTCGTGGGCGAAGAGAATTCGAGCCGACACGAGCATTCCTTCCGACGGTGTCTTCCTGCTGTACAGAGAACGTCGCGCGGTCGGATTCATCTGGCTGGACGACATCGATGTGGACGAATCACGGGGTTTCGTTGTATTTCTCGGCGTCACACAGCAACAGCGAGGTCGTGGCTTTGGGCGGCTCCTACTCGAAGTCGCACTGGCGCACTTTTCTCGGCGGGGATACACGCACGCCGAACTGGGGGTCGACACGGAAAACAATTCGGGTGCGCTCGGGCTTTATCTGGACATGGGCTTTCGGGTCATGTCGACGACGATTGAGCACTCGAGGCCCGTCCAGTTTTCACAGAAAAAGTAAGGGTCAAACTAGCAAAAGGGAAAGCCCCCGTCTGTGCAGTGACGGGGGCTTTCCGTGTTTCCGCCTACGTTTAGGCGAATGTGAGGTGGCTGCGACTAGGCGCGGTGACGCCTCGTTGCACGACGGGTGACCACCCCGGCAGCGAGTGCCAGGACGCTCAAAGCGACAAGCGCCCCAGCAATCAGTGCATTTCCTCCCGTGGGGGCCAACCCTTCGCCCGACCCGCCGGAACCACCATTGGGTTCGGCGAACTGAATTACTCGATATCCGCCGTTGTAGTCTTCGACGTAGTCCGCGGTAAACCAGATCTGTCCGGCATCGGGGGCCATCGCGACGATGTTCGGATAATCCAGCGTCGTCTCAAAAGTCATGACGGAAGCCATCGGCGAGAGGCCGATTACTTCCAGGTTGCCGACGCTGGTTACCCCATTTTCGCCGTAGACATAGGCCTCTGCGGCATCGGGTGTGAGTTTGACGTACTCAGGTTGAGAAACTAGCGTGTCGACGTCGAGTGATGTTACGACCGCTCCACTCGAGTTGATCGTGGCCAGATACGACTCGGTGTCGTCCACGAGGCAGGCCACGACACCGGACTCCGAGTCACACCCGATGAGAGTACCAGCCCCCGCCCACGGAATGTCGGTAAACGTATCATTTGCGGTATTCAATACTGCAAAGCCCGTGTCGAGACCCGTCGCCATATCGCTGTACGGAATCATCATCTTCCCCGAGACCGTGTCGAACGCAGGCTGATTCGCGCGGTACCCCGGGTCCCCCCACACCTGCTGGGTGATTGCACCGTTCGCAACGTTCACTTTGGCGACAGTGACCGACCAGTTGGGATAGGTTCCCGAATTACCCACCATGTATATGTGCGACGCATCTCCGGACCACAACATGTGTTGGGGGGCAAAAGTGAAATCAACGTCCGTCCATGTTGACACGACCGTCGCATTAGCGATGTTGACCTTGCTGACCTGGTAAGTGTAAGTCGGATATGTCCCCGCCGATTCCGCGATGTACGCATAGGTGTCGCTGTCATCAATGATTACCGCTTGCGCGTAGTCCAGCCCGGTAATCAGCGTTGACGTGTTTGTTTCAACGTCGACAATCCACGCAGATCCTTCATGGAGGGTGACGGCGGTCTCGGCGTCCGAGGTGAGGGCAAGACCATTCCAGTCGTCATCCGCTGCTGGACCACTGATAAAGCGCACCTCGCTCATCGTCGGGGTAAAGGCGTAGGCAGGCAAACCTATCGAGCTAATTGCTAACGCCCCCAAAACTGCGATCGAGGTCTGGACTGTTTGTTTGAACATGCTGCTCTCGCTTTCACTGTGTCTGTGTGCATGCATCGAGTAAACACACGTTGTTAACCACATATTAGTTAATAACTTGAACAACTGTCCACCCGACGGCATCAACCAAGGGGCGTTCAATTTTCATAGCAAAAGTTAAGATTCACGTTGAGCGGTGTTCGATAGAGTTTTTAACCAAAACGTTAGGATTGTGACGTGAAGAAATTTGTTCGTGCGCTCTTTGTTGCGACTGCACTAGCGGCGACAAGTATTGGGGTAGCTCCGATTGCCTCCTCCTCCACCGTGCCCGGTTCCGATTCCGACTCAATGCCCGCGCCCGCCGAGACGCAGGCTGACTGCACGATCACCGGAACCAACCGATCAGAAACGCTGGTGGGAACGCCGGGTGACGACGTTATCTGTGGACTTGGCGGAAAAGACACCGTCTACGGTGGCGCGGGCGATGACACCATCTATGGCGGCGCGGGCAACGATCGGGTTTGGGGCGGCCCTGGTGACGATGAAATCGTCGGTGATGCGGGCAAAGATTTACTCAACGGTGGCGGCGGGAATGATTCGGTCGAAGGCGGTTCCGGAAACGACGTACTCGTCGGCAAAAACGGTGATGACGCGGTTCTCGGTGATGGAGGCAATGACAACCTGTCGGGCGGAAACGGCGATGACGCGCTCGACGGAGGAACTGGTGTTGATGGACTCAGCTCGGGAACGGGAGACGACACGTGTGCGATTGACGCAGCGGATCGACAACTTGATGCGTGCACCACTGATGTAGACGCGCCGGTCGTAAGTTTCCCCGACTATTACATTCTCGAATACCAGGCGGGCACGACGGCCGTCTTCCGTTGGGTTGTCGAAGACAGCTCGGGCGTCGCGATGACCTGGGCGGCAATCGGTGGTCCGTCGGGTTGGATGACCGAATGGTGCGGTTTCGCGGTTCCCGTGGAACGCATTGAGGGTAACGCTGTATCGGGAACGTATGAACTGCGTTGCGACATTCCGGACAACGCGGTGAACGAAAACTACACGCTCTATATCGGGGCATCCGATGTGCTCGGGAATTCCAATGCCGTTCCCGGATGGGCTGCCTTTGGATTCAACGTTTACGGCGGTTCATCCGACAACCGCGTACCCGAAATCCTCGACATTCGCCTCCCGACCACCGTTAGCGCTGGCGAGACGTTCACCGTTGAGGTCGACACCAGAGACGAATCCGGTACTGCTCTCGTTTATTCCTGGTTTGTTGGCGCTCCGCCCTACTACTACATGGACAAAAACGGTTTGTTCATTCCTGCTGACGGTCCGGCGGAACTGATCGCGGGTGACCCCACGGACGGCACGTGGCGGCAGTCTCTCACCGTGTCATCGTGGGCGATCCCCGGCGAGTACCGGCTCCTCCTCAGCATTCGCGACTCGGTGGGAAACCGCGGCTTCGACACGACCGAATACATCATCACCGTGACGGAATAGTTTGGGGGCTGATCGCGCCAATCGCCTGAAGAACAAGGCGACATGTTCGGGTCGAGGTCAGAGCAATCTGAGCATTCTCCGATTATGCTAAAGAAACTCGTCCTTTTTGCTGGACGAACTCATCCAAAGGATTCCGCGTGAAAACAAAGTTTGTCGCCGCTTCCGCAACACTCCTCGCCTCAGTTGCACTCATTGCTTCCACAACCCCCGCATCGGCCCTCGCGTGGCCAACCGGAGGCTACTTCGAAATTCCTGGAACGATGGCGGGCGGTGCATCGTGGCAGGTCAACGGGTACGGAATCGTGTCGGGTGGGGATATTCCCGACACCATCGCAAATCGGCTTTACTATCCTCTCGAGAACTACGCTCAGGATGAATATTTCTATTGCGGAAGCGGCGACGGCAGCGACTCTGTCGTAACCACCGAAACTAACGGAGACATCACCATCGATTGCCCGAGTCTTGCGAACACATTCGTGACAGGACTCACGGGAACTCTGCACATTCGGCTGTACGACGAAGCCGAGACAGGCTACATGGCGCGAGTGTGGGGTGAACTGGAAAACACAACTGGATCGACAATCACCATCGGCTCGGATGCCCCAGTCGGCGTGTACTACTACTACAACTACACGGCATGGGACAACGGTGACCCGTGGATGACAAACGTTGGAGGCGGAGACTACGGCCGCAATGGTTCCGTCTGGGGCGTCGGCGGAGATCTCGACAACAACGAGATTGCAACCTCTGCCGCATGGGGCGACCTCAGCCAGTCCTGCCGATTCGAAGCCGGTAACAATCAGATGTACTACCCGGCCGAGGCGAACGTGATCCCCGCGGGAGAAACAGTGAACCTCATCTCGTTCATCAACATGGTGTTCCCCGCGACGAATGACGACGCCGGAACAACGGCAGCGTTCGAGACAGCTCTCGCTCACGCACAATCCGAATTTGCAGCTGGTCTCACAGGGCGCATGACCGATGGTTTACCAGAAGGTTTCGTCGCTGTGGGTTGGGAAACAAATGACGCGTGTGTTGTCGAGACGCTCGCGACGACCGGACCCGGACTTGATTCGGCGGCCGGATTAGCAGCAGGCGCAGTCGGTATCAGCGTTGCGGCGCTTGGCTTCGTGATACGTGCTCGTCGCCGAGCTCGCGTCTAAGACCGGGGTCGGCCAGATTCGCGTAACAGACGGCGCAGGGTGCAATTCGTCCTGAGCCGTTACGCTAGTTTCCATGACCCGACTGGGAATTTGCTCCGTGTTCAACAACGAAGCGGCAAATCTAGAGGAATGGGTTCTTTTCCACCAGGCACAAGGGTTCACACGGTTCTATTTGTTCGACGACAAGTCAACCGATAACTCGCTGGCCGTCCTCGAACCTTTCGTCCGGTCCGGAGCGGTCACGGTCGGCACCACAAACGACCTCCCGCTCTTCACCGAGGGCCGGCAACCGGCGGCCTTCAACATCGGGCTGAAACAGGCGCGGGGGGAATCTGACTGGGTCGCTTTCATCGATACGGACGAGTTCCTCTTCTCTCCGAACGGCTTCATAGCCGACCATCTACCGAGAAACCCTTTTGTTGCCGGGGTCGCAATTTGGTGGCGAATTTTTGGTTCGTCGGGTAACGACACCCCACCATCGGTAGGCGTCCTCCGAGGATTCACGCGTTCCGCGAGATTCCCCAAAACAATCGACGAGGCCGCAGAAATTTTCCAATTCCAGAATCAAGAATTTTTCGGTGATCGGGGCCGAATCATCTCGGGAAACATACTGCAGGTGAAATCAATTGTCCGTCCGCGCATGATCCGCGAGTATCACGTCCATCAACCGACCAAGTATTTCGGAGTATTAGTCGACGAGAACGGCAACACTTTTAAGCGCGGTCGTCACCTGCCGACACACTCGAAATTACGCATCAATCACTATTGGTCTAAATCAATCAGCGAACTCGCGGAAAAGGAACAAAAGTTTGCGAGGGATGTCGCGTTCCTCAATGATTACGTGGAGTGGGACGCGGTGTTGAACCGCGAAGAAGACACGGTGATCCTCGATCATCTGAGTTGGCAGCAGGCTGGGGTAAGTCAGGACAAGAATGATGATTGACGCGTCCACCATTACCGTGGAGGCCCTCAACGCCGACCCCTACCCGATCTACGACGAGCTCCGAAAACTCGCGCCTATTGTTTACGTGCCCCAGATCGACGAATGGTTAGTGACGTCATGGGATGACTGCCGAGCTATCGGCGCCCTCAAAGACTCGGTGCAGCTCGCGCCGGGCCACCCGGTTGACCAGGATTTTTTCGGCGGTGACAGCGTTCTCACGATGTCCGGCGAGAAACACAGAGGCCTTCGTGTGGGAATCGACCAGTCGCTCAAGGCCGGTCCCGTCGCCCGATTCCTCGACGCCGGGGGGCGCGACACCGTCATTCGGTACATCGACGCAATCGCTCCGCTAGGTCGCGGTGACCTCAGTGTCGACCTGTTCAATAAAATCAGCGTCCGGGTTGTCGGAAACCGGCTGGGGTTCGACGACGTAGCCGATGACACTCTCGTGGAATGGTTCGAAGCCCTCAGCGGCGGCCTGTCGAACAAAGACGGCGAAAACGACGCCAGCAATAGGGCCGCGATTACCCTTCAGGAAATCGACGCCTATATGGCCGACAAGATTGCGCGCCTTCGCGAGAATCCAGACGACAGCCTCGTGTCACACATGCTTCATGTCGGTTTGCCCGATGGACACGGTCCACGAGCCTTCGACGAAGTGATGCCGTCGATTCGCGTCATCATCCTGGGTGCGTTTCAAGAACCGGGGCATTCGGTCGCCACGACGTTCTGGGGCCTTCTCAACGAACCCAAACAATTGCGCGAGCTGCAAGCGTCGCCGAACGAATTCGCGCCGGCCGCGCTTCGGGAAAGTTTTCGCTGGATCGCACCGATTGGCGTCGTCGCGGCCCACCCGCTCTCTGATTTCACCTATGAAGGGGTGACCGTGCCCGCGGGCGCACCGTTGTCGCTCGTCGTTGCCGCCGCCAATCGCGACCCCGCAAAGTTCGACGATGCGCATCGATACGACATGCACCGCGAGCGCACTGTCAACGCAACGTTCGGGTACGGGGTTCACCACTGCTCGGGGCACCAACTCGCGAAGGGCCTCGGTGAAATCATGGTCGAGGAAACGGCTCGTCGCCTTCCGAATCTGCGGTTGGATCCGGCGTCACCCGCCACGGTTTCGGGATACCTCTTCCGCGGCGCGAAATCGCTGCCCGTTCTCTGGGGCTGAGAGGCACCTTGTCTATTTCTCATTACTGACCCCAAAAAGGATCGGATTCCCGCTTTCGTATTGGCAGGGACGGAATTGAACTAAATTGGGGCCTCGCGGAGGAAAGCGAGGTGATCGTTTATCACAACCACCGCGCGCGAACGTTCGGCGTGGCGAGCAGGCCGGGCGGAGAGTCTGCTACGTTTAAAGTCCACCCTTCGAAAAGGAAAAAATGAAAAAAGTAATTATTGGCGCGGTCGCAGCGTTTGCGCTTGCCCTTACACCTCTAACGAGTGCCTCTGCCTTTGATGTAACGAAGTCCGGAACCATATGGGATATCGACTCCGATTCCTTCGGTGTCAATGAAGTGAACAATGCCGATGTCTTTGACACTTCCTATTTGTCACTGTCGATTGACGACGGGGTTTCATTCGAAGATTACGCGTGCCGCAACGACAGCCTGATGTCTGCAACCACTATCGGGTCGGGCGAAGTCGTCACGTGTGACGAACTCGTCACCGTTCAGCCTGGGCTCAATGTTCGAGGTTTTGCCTACGTCTACCCTGACGGGCTCAAGGCGGCTGTGACCTACAAGATCACCAACACCACGGCATCGAGCATCCCGTTCAAGTGGTTCCACGAACACAACTACGGGAATGGCCAAATCAGTGATTCAACGCACTCCAGCATCTTCACCATTGGTGACGGGACGGATAATCCGGATGATCCTGCCGCGGTTGCGTGGGGTCCCACGACCCAAG